>JADZBF010000176.1 GCA_020852215.1 Lysobacter sp.
CATCAATTGCATGCAGTGATCGGTGGTGTCGTGCGGAGTCGCGGTGAACACGTCGGCGCTCATGATGTCGCGCACCGGCGTGTCGGCCGAGGTGCGGCCGTGCAGCACCACTTTGCGGGCGTAATCGCGTTCGGACAGAATGCCGACCAGCGCCGGGCCGTCCATCACCAGCACCGCGCCGATGCCGTGTTCGGCCATGAGGCGCACTGCGTCGAGGACGGGCGCTTCAGGACGGATGGTATGGGCCGTGCCGTTGTGAGGAAGACTGGACTTCGCTTCGAGCAGTTGACGTACCGTGCGCATGACGCGAGCCTCCGTCGGAAACGATGTCTTCGGAGGATACTCCCGGCTGCCATCGGTCGACCAGATACAGCGGGCGCTGCTTGGATTCCTCGTACAAACGGCCCAGGTATTCGCCGATCACGCCCAGCGCCATCAATTGCACGCCGCCCAGCAGCAGGATCACGGTCATCATCGTCGGCCAGCCGGCGACGGGGTCGCCCCACAGCATCGCCTTGATCACGATCCAGGCGGCGTAGACGAAGGCGAGCAGGGCGGTGGCGACGCCCAAATACGTCGCCAGCCGCAGCGGCGCGGTGGAAAAACTGGTCACGCCTTCCAGCGCGAAGTTCCACAGCTTCCAGAAATTGAATTTGGTGCGCCCGGCCACCCGTGCTTGGCGGTGATAGGGAATCGACACCCGCTCGAAGCCCACCCAGCCAAACAGGCCCTTCAGGAAGCGATGGCGTTCGCGCAACCGGCGGAGGGCGGCGAGGGCGCGCGGCGAGAGTAGGCGGAAATCGCCGGTGTCGGCCGGGATCGGCGTTTTCGAGAGCCGCTGCATCGTGCGATAGAACAGATGCGCGGTGGCGCGCTTGAGCCAGGACTCGCCATCGCGGGCGGTGCGGGTGCCGTAAACGTCGTCGTAGCCCTCGCGCCATTTCGCGACGAACTGCGGGATCAGCTCCGGTGGGTCTTGGCCGTCGGCGTCCAGCACCACCACGGCGGCGCCGTGTTCGACATGATCCAGCCCGGCGGTGAGCGCCGCCTCCTTGCCGAAGTTGCGGCTCAGCCGCAAGACCGAGACCCGGCGGTCGGCGGTCGCGATCGCGGCCAATGCCGCCCAGGTGCCGTCGCGGCTGCCGTCGTCCACATACAGAACGCGGCCTTCGATGCCGGTCTCGGCCGCCAAGCCGTCCAGCACCGCCGCAATCCGCGGATGCAGCACCGGCAGGGCTTCGGCTTCGTTGTAGGCGGCGACGACGACGGTCAGGCGGTCGTGGGCGGGGCGGTCGGGGGTCATGGCCTACATACTAATGTGTCGCGACGGGCTCGACCGCCGGCCCCCATGCCTGTAGGAGCGGCGGAAGCCGCGACCGCACGGCAGAAGACGCTGCAATCGGATGGGCTTCACAGGGCGATGTCGCGGCTTCCGCCGCTCCTACACGGCAAGCGCTCAAAGTTCCTTGAGATACGCCGGTCCGCCGAGGTAGCGCATCTGCCGTTCGATCGCGCGCGCCCGGCGCTGCACGTAGGGGCCGGGTTTGGCGACGCTGTATTTGCGCGGGTTCGGCAGCACGGCGGCCATGCGGGCGCTTTCGCCGGCGGTGAGTTTGGCGGCGTCCTTGCGGAAATAGGTGCGGGCGGCGGCCTGCGCGCCGTAGACCCCATCGCCGTATTCGATGACGTTGGCGTAGACCTCGAGGATGCGTTCTTTCGGCCACAGGGTTTCGATCAGCACCGTGTACCAGACTTCCAAACCCTTGCGCATCCAGCGCGTCCAGCCGGTGCCGCGCCACAAAAACAGGTTTTTCGCGAGTTGTTGGCTGATCGTGCTGGCGCCGCGGATTTTGCGGCCTTTCGCGTTGTTCTTCCGCGCCTTTTCGATGGCCTCGAAATCGAAGCCCTCGTGTTCGGGAAACCGTTGGTCTTCGGCCGCCACCAGCGCCAGCGGCAGGTTCGGCGAAATCTCGTCGGCGTCGCGCCAGTCGTAGGCGACGCGGAACTCGCGGTCGCCCTCGCCCCAGGCTTCGAACTGGCGGGCGATCATGAAAGCGCTCAGCGGCGGGTCGACGAAGCGCAGAATCGCCACCTGCAGCACCGTGGCGATCACGGCCAACACCGGCGCCCACAGCATCCATCGCAACCACCGCCGTCGGCGCGGCCGGGCGGTCTCGGCGCTGGGCGGCGCGTCGGTTTCGTCCGTCCCGGCATCGTCGTGCGTTGAATCCGTCACCGATCGCCCCATCTTTCGGCTTCTCAAACCATCGTCTCCGCGCGCATTCGCGACATTATGCGCGATGGCGACGACCGCCGCCCCAGGACCCCGCGCCCGCCATGACCCAAGCCTCCGCCACCGCGACCGATGCCGAGACCGGCACCCACGACCGTCTTCTGCGGTGCCTGCTCGAAGATGCGGGCATCCGCGGCGTGCATGTGGCGCTCGACGACACCTGGCGCCAGATCCGCAGCCGCGCCGAGTATCCGCCCACGGTCGCCGATTGGCTGGGCCAAGCCGCGGCGGCGGCGGCCTTGTTCGCCGGGCATTTGAAAGTCGAGGGCCGGCTGTCGGTGCAACTGCGCGGCGAAGGTCCGGTACGCACTTTGTTCGCCGAATGCACCCGCGCGGGCACCTTGCGCGGGATCGCGACGTTGGCCGAGGGCGCCGAAGACTTGAGCCCGGACCTGC
>JADZBF010000177.1 GCA_020852215.1 Lysobacter sp.
CCGCGCAGCCCGGCACCGCCCAGCCCGGCGCCCGTCAAGCCAAAGTCGATACCAACGGCGATGGCGTGATCGATCGTAACGAGGCGTCGGCGCATCCGAAAATGGCCGAGCACTTCGATCGTCTCGATAAGAACAAAGACGGCCGCATCGATGCCGGCGAACGGCCGCAGCGTCACGGCAAAGGCCGGGCGGCGGGCGACCGCCCCGGCGGTAAAGGCCAGCGCGGCGAGGCCATGGCCAAGCTCGACGCCAACAGCGACGGTCGCTTCAGTCGCGACGAACTCGCCGGTCGCGAACGCGCGCTGCAGAACTTCACAGCCATCGACGCCAACAAGGACGGGTTCCTCACCCGCGATGAAATGCGCGCCCACCATCAGGCCAATCGCGGCGAAAAAGGTCGGCAAGCGCGCTGATCGGCGCAAGGTTCCGAGCGCGGGTGCGTCATTTCTTCGAAATCGCGATGCTCGCGAAATAGCCCGCGCAAAGAACGTATTGCAGCTCGACGAAGCGGCCTTTGGGCCGCTTCGCTCTTATGAGGCCTCTTTGCGAGGTTTCGGCATCGGCGGCTCGAAAGTCGCGCTATCCATGCGCATGGCGGCTAAGCCGACGCGAACCTCGCGGCCGTCATTTCGACCGTGGCGCCGCTACTGCACGACGCGCAGCACACGCCATGCTTCGCCTTCGCGTTTGACCGCGAGCGTGCGCGTTTCGGTGCGCGGGCGGCCGTCTTTGCCGACATCGATCAATTCCAAGCGGATCGTGCCGGTGCCCGAGCCGTCGGTGCGATATTCGCCGACCGCGATCGACAACACGCCCGCGCGCATCGCCTCGTCGGCGCATTCCGCCGCCGGGCGCGCGATCAAACCTTTCGGCAAGCGTATCGCCGCGAGTCGTTCGGCGGATGGCGTTTCGCCATCGAGGGCGAAGCACAAGCGCTCGATGGGATGCGCTGTCGACTGCGCCTCGATTTCCGCTTCGACCAACAACGCGGCCAAGGCTCTCGGCGTGGCGATCACATAGGTCGGCGCCGCCGCTGCGGGCGCTTTCGGTGCGGCCGAAGCCGACGCCGAACGCGCGGGCGCCGCGCTGGCCTGAGCGCTGATTGCAGGCGCGCCGGGCGTCGCCGGCTTGCGAAACGACAACAGGCTCATGCCCAGCGCGATCGCGATACCGACGAACAATGCGACGCGAATTCGGAATGCGCGACGTTTCGCGGCGTCTTCCGCGGCGCCGTCCTCGCCGCGCAGTTGATGCACGGTCGGCGTGGGCAGATACGACGTCGGCGAGCGGCCGGAATCCAGCAGCCCGGCTTCGCGCAGCAACTCGCGCGCTTTCGGCTGATCGTCGGAATACACCACCCACACCGCAGGCTGTTCACCGGCGTCGGCTGGCTCGCGATAACTGAAATTGCCGCGGATCGCGCCGCGAAACGTGCGGCCGTTGGTGATCTTCACCTCGATCTCGTGTTCGCGCAGCAGAGCGGCGACGCCCTCGACGTTTTCCAGCCGCGGGCTGGTGAAGACGCGGCGCATCGTTCAACCGCCCTTGGCCGGAACGCCGGCGTTGTCGTCGGCCAGCACGCGGATCATGCCTTCCTGCGTCGTGCTCGCGACCAAACCGCCGTTGCGATCGAAGATCTGTCCGCGCGCCAAACCGCGCGCGCCCTGCGCGCTGGGGCTGTCGATGGAATACAGCAGCCAATCGTCGGCGCGGAACGGGCGATGGAACCACAAGGCATGATCGAGCGAGGCCATCTGCACGTTCGGTTGGTAATAACTGATGCCGTGCGGAAACGTCGCGGTACCGAGCAAATGGAAATCCGACGCGTACGCCAGCAGCGCGCGATGCAGTTCGGCCGCATCGCCCACCGGCTCGATCAGCTTGAACCACACTTGCTGATACGGCGGGCGCTTGGGCGGATTCAGATCGTCGCGCGGATAGATCGGACGGAATTCGAACGGCCCCATGCGATCGAGCCAGCGCTGCACCTTGCTCGGCAAATGCGCCAGCGTGTTCGACGCCAATTTCTGCATCGGCGCCACGTCTTCGGGCGCCGGTACGTTGGGCATCGGCAATTGATGCTCGGCGCCGTGTTCGTGAATTTGGAACGAAGCCGCGCAGACGAAAATCGGCTGCCCGTGCTGAATGGCGGTGACGCGCCGTACCGAAAAACTGCCGCCGTCGCGGGTGCGGTCCACGTCGTAGACGATCGGCGCTTCGATATCGCCCGCGCGCAGGAAGTAGGCGTGCAGGGAATGCGCCGCGCGCGGCCCTTTGGCCGCATCCGCCGAATCCAGCGTCGCCTGGGCCGCCGACAGCGCCTGCCCCAGCACTTGCCCGCCGAACACGTATTTCGTGCCGATATCCCGGCTCTGGCCGCGGAAGAGGTTGTTTTCCAAACGCTCCAGCGACAGCAGTTCGATCAGCTCGGAGACCGGCGATGCGTTGGGCGAGGCGGTGGCGGGGGTCATGGCGTACTCGAGTCGATCCGCAGCGATTATAGGCCCGCCCGGTCGGTCGCACCGATTTCATGGGCGACTTCCGTGGGCGACTTTCGCGGGCGACGGTCGGCGGCGCAACGCAGCGTTCGGTTCGTGCGGCGGCGTCGCATCTGCGCCCGTGCGATCCTGCGCCCGCACCAACCGGAGACCGCTCATGCCTCGTTTCGTCGTCCCTCGCGTTCATGATCTGGGCGGTTTTCAGGTGCGCCGTGCCGTGCCGACAATCGAAGCGCGCAGCGTCGGGCCGTTCGTGTTCGTCGATCACATGGGTCCGGCGCGGTTCGCGCCCGAGCAAGGCATCGATGTGCGGCCGCATCCGCACATCGGGCTCGCGACGGTCACGTTTCTCTGGGAAGGCCAGATGCGCCATCGCGATACGCTGGGCACAGTGCAGGACATCGGCCCGGGCGACGTGAATTGGATGACCGCCGGACGTGGCATCGCCCACTCCGAGCGCACGCCGCCCGACGAACGCGCGGTGGGGCAGGCGCTTCACGGTTTGCAGACGTGGGTCGCGTTGCCGAAAGCGGACGAAGAAACGGCGCCGTCCTTCCATCATCATCCGGCCGCGACCTTGCCGCAGCAGCGCCGCGATGGCGCCCTGCTGCGCATCGTCGCCGGTCGCGCATACGGCGAAACCTCGCCGGTGCGCGTCTTCGCCGATACCTTGTACGTCGCCATCGACCTCGATGCCGACGCCGACATCGAACTGGACGCGGCCCATCGCGAACGCGCGCTGTACGTGTTGGCGGGCGACGCGCAGCTCGACGGCGCCGATCTTCCCGCGATGCAACTCGTTCTGCTCGACGACGGCGTGCGTCATCGTTTACGCGCGAAAACGCCGCTCAAGGCGATGTTGCTGGGCGGCGAACCGCTCGATGGCCCGCGGCATCTGTGGTGGAACTTCGTATCGTCGTCGCCGGAGCGCATCGAGCAAGCGAAGCGCGATTGGGTCGAGGGCCACTTCGGCGATGTGCCGGGCGAAACAGAGTTCATTCCGCTGCCGCAGCGTTGAGATTTCGCTGTGTGTGGGCTTCGTCAGCGCACGCGGCTTCTGCTTTCGAACAAGACAGTGAGCTGATTCAATCGAGCCGCAATCGCCGGTGCTAACGTCGATCCGCGCATGCCGATGGCATCCGCGTTCTCATCCATCGATCGATTCGGAGCCGAGTCATGTCATTTCGTTCCATCAAACACACGCTTTCCGCCGCCTCGATCGTGGTGGCCGCCATGGCGACGTCAGCCGCGATGCTGCTGCCGGCGACCGCTTACGCCAGTCCGCCGACGATCTCTTCGTTCTCGTGCTCGAATTTGCCCTACGGCCCGGAGTTCGTCTGCATCGTGGGCTATAACTCCAATCTTCCTGCGACAGTCACATGGTCGGGAGCGGACGGCACCGCCACTACCGGCGCGGGTGTCGGTTATTTTTTCGGCCAGTGCGCCAACGGCGACTCGGTGATGGTGCGCGTGACCGTGACCAATGCAGACGGCACCGCGACCAGAAGCACCAAACGTTATCGCTGCATCGTCGGCTGAGTGCGGGCGAAGGCGTTGCGCGCCTTCGCCTCTGTATTCGCGCGAACGATCGGTTTCGTCGCTCGGTTCGCGTCAACCGAACTTCAGATGTTCGATTCGCGAGCGGCGCATTTCCGCGCGGCCACTGTGATCGCTGCAATCGAGCCGGCGTTTCGACGCCGACTCAATGAAACAGATGCCAGAAATCGCTGACCGTATGCAGCAGGCTGTGCGCCTGAGTGCCGGTTTGCCATGGATCGAACACGGCGGGCATCGGATGTCCGTCGCCGGTTTCTTCGGCGGCTTGCGCGATCCGCTGGCTGCTGCCGACATGGTCCACGGCCCAGCGCACGATCGAGGCGAGTTGTGCCGTGGGCTGGCGTTCGGAGGGCGTATCGCAATCGCTCGCGTCGCAAACGGGTGCGGGCGCGGTCGTCGAGGCGTCGCGCTGCATCGAGACCAGAAACGCCGCGCGGCGTTCGGCGTCGCCCTGCGCGTAGGCGTCGGCCAAATCCGCGACCGAGATATGGACGACACGATCGTCCGATGTCGCGACGTGGACCATCTGCGCCGCGCGATCAATCGAGAGGGTGACGGCGGGGCGATCCTCCGCCACCACGAGCGCGGTGATGCGCTGGGTGTTCGGGTCGACGAACGAATAAACGCGATCGACTTCATAAATGCGACCTGCTTCGGCCCCGACATCCGTCGAGTCGTTTCGCGTCGCGAGCTCGCCGGTTTGCGCGACGGCTTGCGCGCTGAGTGAGATCAGGCCCAGTCCGAGCGCCAGGACCAGCGGTTTGATGTGCGTCATGCGGATTCACTCCTCGTCGGTGCCGA
>JADZBF010000178.1 GCA_020852215.1 Lysobacter sp.
CTTCCGGCCCTCCCACAGATCACATGCGCTCGCATTCAGCGCCAACCCGGCCCCCGTTCCGATGCGCATCGTAAGGCGTTGTCGCAGACCGCGACATGCGCCATTCGTCCTGTGCCTTGCGGCATCGGCCTCGCTAGGCCGCCGACGGGGCGCTCGGATCATCCTCGGGCGGGCTGTCGTCGCCGATTCGCGACAACGCGCGATGTTCGATCGCTTCGATGCGCTCGCGTGTGGCGGCGAATCGGGTGCCGACATCGCGAAGGTCGAGGGAGGGATCGATGCCGATACCGAAGCGTTCGCGCAGGACTCGCTGTTCGCGTTCGGTCAAACCGGCAAGGAGGTCTCGCAGTTCTTGTTGGAAGTCGTCGCTCATCGTCGGTGCTCCAAGAAGGTCAGCGCGAGGATGGAAATGCGGATACCGAAGACCAGAGATCGCTTTGCGAGTTCGATCCCGATGCGGGCAGGCCCCAAAGCGATGTGGGGCGGTAGGTTGCGGGAGGGCCAGAAGACTCTGTGGGATGCCGAAGGTTTTGTGGGATGCCGAGGGTTTGTGGGAGGGCCGGAAGACTCTGGGATACCGAGAGTTTTGTGGGAGGACCACAAGACTCTGTGGGATGCCGAAGTTTTTGTGGGAGAGCCAGAAGACTCTGTGGGATGCCGAGGGTTTTATGGGATAGCCAGAGGTCTCTGGGGATGCCGAGGGTTTTGTGGGATGCCGAGGTTTTTGTGGGAGGGCCGGAAGGCCCGATGCTGTTCGCAGAAAAGCTTTCGGGCCTTCCGGCCCTCCCACAAAGCATCCCGACCTTCCCGCCAGCGATCAGGCCCGCTTCCAGCGCACACCCTGCGGGGTGTCTTCCAACAAGATGCCCTCATCGGCGAGTTGCTTGCGGATCGCATCGGCGCGGGCGAAATCGCGGGTCATCTTGGCTTCATTGCGTTCGTCGACCAGCGCTTGGATGCGCGCATCGTCGTCGCCGGACGCGCCGCGCGCGAACCAGGCTTCGTGCGATTGCTGCAGCAGGCCGAGGGCGAGGCCGGTGCCGAGGAGTTCGGACTTGAGTCGACGGCGTTCGTCCGCGCCCACTGCTTTGCGTGCTTCGCCCGCGATGCGGGCGAGTTCGGCCAGCGCCTGCGGCGTGTTGAGGTCGTCGTTCAATGTCGCCTCGATACTCGCGGAAATTTCCGCGGTCGCTTCGACATCCGCCAAATCCCGCAACGTGCCATACAACCGATCCAACGTCCGAATCGACTGCTCGATCAGCGCGCTGGACCATTCCAGCGGTTTGCGGTAGTGCGCGGCCAGCAACGCATAACGCAGGGCTTCTGGCGGATGCTCGCGTACGAGGTCGTGCACGCGACGGATATTGCCGAGCGACTTCGACATCTTTTCGGCCTGATTCTCCTCGTTGAGGATCGTCAACATGCCGTTATGCATCCACCAGCGCGCGAAGGTTTTGTGCGAGCCGTCGGCGTGCTTGTGCGTGCATTCGCTCTGCGCCACTTCGTTTTCGTGGTGCGGGAACTGCAGGTCCACGCCGCCGGCGTGGATGTCGATGGTCTCGCCCAGATGCGCTTCGGCCATCGCCGAGCATTCGATATGCCAACCGGGACGGCCGCGGCCCCAGGGCGAGTCCCAGCCGGGCAAATCGTCGGTAGACGGCTTCCACAGCACGAAATCGCCGGGGTTGCGTTTGTACGGCGCCACTTCGACGCGCGCGCCGGCCAGCATGTCCTCGGTGTCGCGGCGCGAGAGTTTGCCGTAGTCGGAAAAGCTATCGACCGCGAACAAGGCGTGGCCTTCGGCGGCGTAGGCGTGACCGTTGTCGATCAAGCGCTGGATCATCGCGATCATCTGCGGGATGTGCGCGGTGGCGGCCGGTTCGATATCCGGCGCGAAATCGCCGCTCACGCCCAGCATCGCCATGTCGTCGCGATACGCGGCGGCGTACTTGTCGGTGATGACCGAGATCGGCACGCCCAGTTCTTTCGCCGCGGCGTTGATCTTGTCGTCCACGTCGGTGATGTTGCGGGCGTAGCGCAGCTTGCCGTAGCGGCGGCGGAGCAGGGCGGCGAGCACGCCGAACACCACCGGGCCGCGCGCGTTGCCGATATGCACGTAGTTGTAGACCGTCGGGCCGCAGACGTACATCGTCGGGCCGGCGGCGGGGTCGAGCGGTTCGAAGGCCTCGACCCGGCGGGTCAGGCTGTTGTAGAGATGCAGGCTCATGGGGGTATCGCGCAGGGGACCATGGGATTCTAGCGGCCCCGGCCGAGCCTGTGTCCAATCGCGCGCATGGCGCCTGCGACGAAATGGGCGCACCGTTCCACTGCCGGGTCTGCTCGCTCGAATGGGGACGCCGACAAGTTGGGGCATTAGAATCACGACAGGCGGGATTCATCCGCCCCGATCCGACTGCCCTACACTCCCGACGATGAATCCACTCCTCGACTCGGCCCCTCCGCAGGCCGTGCCACGCCGCTTTTTGCCGTCGCTGGCCGCGCCTCGCTGTTGGATCACGGTGGTCGCGGCATCGTTCGGTTGCTGCGTGGCCTGCATTTCCGTCGGGTCTGCCCATGCGGAAGCTGTGGTACCGCAGGAGCCGCACGTCCGCACCGAATACGCCCAAGTGCTGACGGTCGAGCCGGTCTATCAAACCCTCCGCGCCTTCGCGACCGAACAGCGCTGCGATCCGCCCCCGCGCGTCGGCGCGGCCACGCCGCGATCCCCGAAGTGCCGCAACATGCGGGTCCCCAAGGAATTCCGCCGGGTCATCGCGTATGAAGTCGATTACATCCATCGCGGCGTCAAATACCGTTCGCGACTGCCGTTCGACCCCGGTAAGCGCTTGTTGGTCAAGGTGTCGGTGATGCCGATCCTGGAGCCTGAGCCTCAGCGCTGAGGCTCGCGCCGAGCCCGGCGCAGAGGCCGGCGCAGAGGTCAGAACGCTTGCGCCACCGCGGTGCGCATGCGAGCATTCGCCCCCTATGAAGACCGCGCAGCCCCTGTCGATGTCCAGCGCCCGGATGGCCTCCGGCATGACTTCGCGCGCGCGCCGACCGGAACCCCACCGTTACGCTGGGTGATCCGGTTCGTCGTCTTCTCGTCGCGACACAGAATCCAAGATCAGGCCCGGCTCACCGCCGGGCCTTTTCGTTATGCCGCCTTCGACAGCACGCCTTCGACCGACAGCACGCCCTCGACAGCACGCCCTCGACCACTCTTCTCCATACATCACACCCGAGCACGCCGATGAAGCACTTTCTGAACACCCAGGATTGGACCCGCGCCGAACTCGACGCGACGCTCGCCGAAGCGGGACGCTTCAAGCGCGAAAAACTCGGTGATCAGCTCAAAGGCAAGTCGATCGCGCTGGTGTTCTTCAACCCCTCGATGCGCACCCGCACCAGTTTCGAGCTGGGCGCGTTCCAACTCGGCGGCCATGCCGTGGTGTTGGCGCCGGGCAAGGATGCGTGGCCGATCGAATTCGACCTGGGTACGGTGATGGACGGCGACACCGAGGAGCACATCGCCGAGGTGGCGCAGGTGTTGAGCCGCTACGTCGATCTGATCGGCGTGCGCGCCTTCCCGAAATTCGTCGATTGGGCGAACGATCGCGAAGACAAGGTGCTGAAGGGCTTCGCGAAGTACGCGACCGTGCCGGTGATCAACATGGAAACGATCACGCACCCGTGCCAGGAATTGGCGCACGCCTTGGCGCTGCAGGAACACTTCGGCACCGCCGATCTGCGCGGCAAGAAATACGTGCTGACCTGGACCTACCATCCGAAAGCATTGAACACCGCCGTGGCGAACTCCGCGTTGACCATCGCCACGCGCATGGGCATGGACGTGACGTTGCTGTGCCCGACGGCCGAATACGCGCTCGACGAGCGTTACATGGGTTGGGCTGCGCAGAATGTCGCCGAAAACGGCGGCTCGCTGACCGTCAGCCACGACATCGACAGCGCTTACGCCGGCGCCGACGTGGTCTACGCGAAGAGTTGGGGCGCGCTGCCGTATTTCGGCAATTGGGAACCCGAAAAGCCCATTCGCGACCAGTACAAACATTTCATCGTCGACGAGCGGAAAATGGCGCTCACGCACAACGGCGTGTTCTCGCATTGCCTGCCGCTGCGCCGGAATATCAAAGCCACCGACGTGGTGATGGACGCGCCGTATTGCATCGCCGTGAACGAAGCCGAAAATCGCCTGCATGTGCAGAAAGCGGTGATGGCCGC
>JADZBF010000179.1 GCA_020852215.1 Lysobacter sp.
CGCCGCCTTTGTCCTTGGAGAATACGAAACCGTCCTGCGTCGCTTGCGCCGGTGCGGGCGTCAGCGAACCCAGCGGCTCGGCGTAGAACGTCAACTGCTCGCGCATGCCCATCGGCTCGCATACGCGATGTGCCTGCGAGGTTTCGGCGAAGCGCGTGGAGATAAGCAAGCAGCCTTCGCGGGTCCAACCGGCGACGCCCGCGCCGCGGGTGTTCTGGTAGCGGTTGAGGCGATCGATCAGTTCCTGCGGGATCGCGGGAATGTTTTCGCTGATGCGCGTGCCCACTTCTTCGCGGACGACCTTGTCCGCGGATGCGGCGGGCGCGGCCGTCTGCGCGAAGGCGGGCAGGGCGGCGATGGGGAAGGAGCAGGCGAGACAGAGCAGAGCGGGGAGCGTGCGGCGTCGCAACATGGCGTGTTCCCGATGGCGTGGACAGCCGACGAGCATACCCCGTGCGGGGGGACTCCACTTTGGCCGGAAGTCATGGTGGCGGGCGTTGAACCGGGTATGCCGGTGCGCGATCGAGCGGTAACGCCGAGCCGCATCGTCGTCGCGATGGTCTCGGTGTGAGACGCGTCGTTTCGCGCCCGCACCCGACATGAACCCGTCCGCCCCGTTGCGCCGCGACGGCTTCGGGGCTGCCCGCATACAGCGGCGAAAGCCGCGGGGAGAGTCGTCATGGCGCACGCCTGCTTTTCCAATCACTACCACGGCACCGAATCGGACGTGCAGTACCTCCGTCCGCCGGTCGGCCTCGCCGGCTGGACGGGTTTCTTCGTGGCCTTGGCGCGCATGCAACTGCGCGCGCAGAGCCTCGCCGACAGCGTGATGCGGCAGGCGGCCGCGGGCGATTGTCCCGGCAAATGCAAGCACAAGGCCGGTTTCATGCTGACCCGGCCGCTGCCGCCGAAGATCGTGCCGGTGCCGGACGCCGCGAACGTGAATTATCTGGAAGTGCATGCGCTGGTGCAGTGGCGGGTTCGCATCTACTGCAACAAAAAACCGGTGCCGGGCTGGCCGCCGGCGTTGATGACGATGACCTGGGAAGAAGCCGAACGGCTGGATCCTTTCGATGCCGCCGTCCGCGCCGAGGAAGAGGACAAGAAGAAAACCGGAAAAACCGGAAGTCGTCGACGTAGGTGAGTCGCGCCGCGGCGATGAGTAGACTGAGCGCATAGGAGGAGCCCTATGAACAGTCGCCGCGATGCGCTGAAACGATGCGGGTACGCCGCACTCGCCCTGACCGCCGGTCGTCTCGGCATCGCCGATGCGGCGAACCCCGCGCCCCTGCGTGCGCGCGGGACGCCGCGCATCGATGCCGCGGGCGGTACCGGCCTGTTCTGGTTCGAACCCGACGACCCGGCGATTCCCGGCGAACTCGCCGCGCTGCGCGCGTCCGGTTTGTCGGGCGTCGTGTTGACGCTGGCGCCGTCGGGGCAGTTCTGGATGAATGACGCCGCGTTCGAGAAAACGAAAGCGAATATCGCGCGCTGGGACGCCATCGTCGCCCGCTATCCCGAATATCTCACGCACGCACGCAACGGCGACGATCTGCGGCGTGCGCAGCGCGCGGGCAAACTCGGCCTGATCTACGGCTTCCAAGGCACCGAATCGTTGGGCGAGGACCTCGAGCGCATCCCGATGTTTCGCGAACGCGGCGTGCGCGTGATCCAACTCACCCATAACCGCCGCAATCTGGTCGGCGACGGCTGCATGGAACCCGGCGACGCCGGCCTTAGCAATTTCGGTCGGCAAGTCGTCGAACGTTTGAACGCCGAGAAGATCGTGGTCGATCTGGCCCACGGCTCCGCGCGCACCATGGCCGAAGGCATCGCCGCCTCGCGCGCGCCGCCGTTGATCAGCCACACCGGCTGTCGCGCGCTCGCCGATCTGCCGCGCAACACGCACGACGCCACGCTGCGCGCGCTCGCCAACAAAGGCGGCGTCGCCGGCATCATTTTCTGGCCGTATCTGCGCACCGACACGCAACCGATGGCCGAAGACGTGATTCGCCATATCGAGCATGCGATGAACGTTTGCGGCGAAGACCACGTCGGCATCGGCACCGACACCGGCATCGCGCCGATCGAACGCACCCCCGCATTCGAAAAGGACAACCGCGAGTGGGTCGCCGACGCCGTCGAGGATGGCGTCTTCGAGCGTGGCCGCCCGCCCGATCTTTACACCTTCATCCCCGACCTCAACACCGCCGATCGCTTCGAAACGCTGGCGATGCTGTTGTCGAAGCGTGGGCATTCCGGCGCGCGGATCGAAAAGATTCTGGGCGGGAATTTCGCGCGGGTGATGGCCGAGGTGTGGGGCGTTTAAGCGGTTCGCGATGTCCTTTGCGGCGAGGCGATCGTGGTCGGCGGGCGCGGGCGGCGATCGCATCGGGCGGACAAACGATGCGTGGAGGAATTCGTCCGTCTACGTTGCGCGGCCTGGATGTCGTGTGCCGCAGAGTTTTCGTTTTTTGCCGTCCCTTGCGATTCGCCGCTCCAGCGCCCGCCGTGACGTCACTATCGCAGCCGCGTATCTCTTGGGCTGAGACAGATGCGAAAGAGAATTTCTGGCTGGCGTTATGGGGCGAGTCGCCGCAGCAACAACGCGCGCATTTCGACTTTGTCCTCGTCGTCCAATCCGGCCTCGCGCTGTTTCGCCTGCAATTCGTCGATGCGCTGCTGCAGCGTCTGCTTTTCGAGCTGCGCCATCGCGTCGAGGAATTCGTCGCGCCATTTCTCCGCTTCGCCGGGCAAATTCTGCGAGGCGAGTTTCTGCAGCGCGGGCGCTTCCTCGCGTTCGGCGAAATATTCGAGCAACGCGCCGGTAGTGATGTCCGGACGCTCGCGCACCAACGAAATCAATTCGGCCAGCAGCGGCACGCCGGGTTGGCGCAAGACGCTGAAGGTGTCGGTTGGTTCCAGCGCGAGCGCCAGCGCCGGCTGCTGCAGCAGCAGCCCGATGGCGCTGCGCACGAGGCTGCGTTTCTGCGTCGAAACCGGCGGCGGGCGGGTGCGCGACGGCTGCGTTTGTACGGGCGCTTCCCCTCGCGCGCCGACGCCGGTGAGTTCGGTCAAACGCTGTCGCATCAAATCGCCGAACGCGCCGTCGGGAATCTGCGCGAGCAGCGGCTTCGCGCGTTCGGCCATCCGCGCTTTGCCGTCCAGCGTGGACAGATTCACGTCTTTCGCCAGTTCGTCGTAGAAGAACTGCGACAGCGGCGTGGCGTGCTGCAAACGCAGGTCGAAACCGGACGCGCCTTCGTGCCGTACCAGGCTGTCGGGGTCTTCGCCTTCGGGCAGAAACAGAAAGAACGCTTGCCGCCCGTCTTTCATGCGCGGCAGCACCGATTCCATCGCCTTGCCGGCGGCGCGGCGACCGGCGTTGTCGCCATCGAAACAGAAATACACGTCCGGCGCGTTGCGGAACAGCAGTTCGGCGTGTTCGGGCGTGGTCGCGGTACCGAGCGTCGCCACCGCTTGTTGAATGCCGTGCTGGAACAGCGCGATCACGTCCATGTAGCCTTCGACCACGATCAGACGCTCGATCTTTGAGTTCGCCTGCCGCACCTGCCACAGACCGTAAAGCTCGCGACCTTTGTGGAACAGCGGCGTCTCCGGCGAGTTCAGATATTTCGGCGAATCCTCCGGGTCCAGCACACGGCCGCCGAAGGCGATGGTGCGCCCGCGGCGGTCGTGGATCGGGAACATCACGCGGTCGCGGAATTTGTCGTAGACATGGCCCTTGTCGTTGCGCGAGAACAAACCGACGCGCTCCAACAATTTCATCCGGCGTTCGTCGGTGCCCAGCGAATCGCGCAGCGCCGAAAAGCCATCGGGCGCGTAGCCCAGACCGAAGCGCGTTTGCGTGTCCGCATCCACGCCGCGGCGCGCGAAATACTCGAGCGCTTTCTCGCTCGTCCCCAATTGACGCCGGAAGAACGTGTTCGCCGCTTCCAGCGCCGCGTATTGATCGATGCTGTCGGGATTGACGTTGCGCTGCTGCGTATCGCGCGGCACTTCCATGCCGACGCGCTTGGCCAGTTCGTCCACCGCGTCGAGAAATTCGAGGCGGTCGTAGTTCATCATGAAACTGATCGCGGTGCCGTGCGCGCCGCAGCCGAAGCAGTGATAGAACTGTTTGATCGGCGAGACCGTGAACGACGGCGAGCGTTCGTCGTGGAACGGACAGCGCGCCGAATACTCGCGACCCTGGCGCTTCAACGGCACGCGCGTGCCGATCACCTCGACGATGTCGGTGCGTGCCAACAAATCGTCGATGAAGGCGTCAGGGATGCGGGCCATGCCGTTCCTTCCATCCCGCAAGCGGGTTCTGCCGGCGCGCGGCGGCGCGGCATGCATCGTCGCCGGCTCGTGCCGCAGCGGCGCAGTCGTCGATGAAGGCGTCGGGGATGCGGGCCATGGCCGCAGTTTATAGGATTCCGCACGCCCGGCTATGATGCCCAGATCGCCGCTCCGGATGCCGTTATGGCCATGATTATTCGTTCCTCTGCGTGGTTCGCCGGTCTCGCTTGCGCGTCCGCGGTCGTCTCGCCGCCGGTTTATGCCGCGGAACCGGAACCGACGCTGTCGCCGAGCATGCAGGCGTATCAGGACGTTTCCGTCGCGCGTGAGCGGTATAGCGAACTGGTATGGGGCGGTCAGGAGGCTTCGCCGGAAGAAATCCGCGCGGCGATCCGCGAGTTGGATGCGGACTTGGCGAAAATGGAACAGCCGCTGGTTCGCGATCTGGCCGAAGGGAATATCTATCTGCGCTATCGCCGGTACAACATCCTGATCGATACGATCAAACTGCATGCGCGCGTCGGCGAGCCGCAAAAGGCGCTGGCCCGTTGGCGCGAGCTCAGCGACATGGAGTGGGCGCCGGAACCGGGACTTTGGGCGAGCGACGATCCGCACGTGAAGGCGTTGATGTCGCGTCCCGAATTCGCCGAGATCGCCGTGAAGCAGCGGGTCGCGCGCTGGTGGTCGCTGGGGCCGTCGTTGAAGACCGAATATCGCGCGGAATTGCCGTTGGACGAGCGGATCGCCGGGTTGTCGCGGGTGTGGGCGGTCGCCCGTGAAGGCTTCGTTTGGTTCGACCGCGTGCCCGAACTCGATTGGGATTTAGCCTATCGCCAGCATCTGAGCGAAGCGATCGCAGCGAAGGACACCGAAACGTATTACCGCGTGCTGATGCGTTTCGTCGCGCTGTTGGCCGACGGTCATTCAAACGTTTATGCACCGGATGCTCTTCGCGAGACGTTCTATTCGCGGCCCGGGCTGCGAACCGCTCTGATCGAGGGCAAGGTGGTCGTCGTGTCGATTGACGACCCAGCCTTGACCGCGTCCGGCATGGCGGTCGGGGACGAGATCGTGCGCGTGGACAATGTGCCGGTACGCGCGTACGCCGAGGGTTCCGTGGGACCATACGTCAGTAGTTCGACACCCCAGGATCGCGAGGTGCGGATGTATCGATACGCGCTGTTGAGCGGCAATGCGCAACGCCCGGTGCGATTGGAATTGCGTGATCGTTCCAGCCGCGGTTACGTAGTCGCTGCGCGACGGTCGGGGTACGAAAAATCGCCAGCAACGGTCAGTGGTGCTTCTAAAAGCGAGCCTGCGTTGCGTCTGCGCGACGACGGTATCGCCGTGTTGCGCGTGGATCAATTCGAAAACGATAGCGCTCTGAAGTCTTTCGAAGCGGATTTCGCGCTGCTTGCAAAAGCGAAAGGTCTGATTCTCGATCTGCGTGGTAATGGCGGCGGATCGACCTATTACGGCACGCAGATTCTCGCGCATCTTTCGCGCACGCCGTTGCCGACGATGACTTCGCGCTATCGGGAAGGGGCGGTGTACGGTTTCGCGAGCGGCGCGTCGCCGCGACTGCAGTGGCGCACCATCGATGTCGATGGCGAATCCCAGGCGCCCGAGCAGGTTTATGAGGGTCCAGTCGCGATGCTGATCGATGCGGCTACGTTTTCTGCGGCCGAAGACACCGCAGCGGTGTTCCGGCGCATGAAGCGCGGACCGATCGTCGGCGTCGCCAGCGGCGGCAGCAGCGGACAGCCCTTCGTCTTCGGTTTGCCGGGCGGCGGTATGGCTCGGATTTGCGTGAAGCGCGACACGTATCCGGACGGCAGTAGTTTCGTCGGCCTCGGCGTGTTGCCGGATATCGTCGCCGCGCGGACGCTGCGCGATGTGCGGCGAGGCGAGGATTCGGCGCTGGAGCGCGCCGTGCGGGCATTGTCGCAACCGCATTGACGCTGTGCGCGTGCGTGGATGCGCGCGCTGCGACGTATGGGTCGGGCGATGCGCGAGACGATCGATGCTCAGATGTCGGAACGCGCCGCCAACGCTCGCAAGGCCTCGCCGCTCACGCGCTGCACGGTCCAATCGTCCATGCCGACGGCACCGAGGCTGCGGTAGAAGTCGATCGCGGGCGTGTTCCAGTCCAGCACCGACCATTCGAAACGGCCGCAATCCCGCTCCACTGCGATCTGCGCGAGGCGCACCATCAGCCGCTTGCCGAGGCCGAGCCCGCGGAAGGCCGGGCGCACGAACAGATCTTCGAGATACAGGCCCGGCTTGCCGACGAAGGTCGAGAAATTGTGGAAGAACAGCGCGAAGCCGGCCGGCGCGCCGCCGACCTCCGCGATCAACACTTCCGCGCGCGGCGTCGGCCCGAACAACTGCGCCGCGAGGCCGGCCTCGTCCGCGACCGCTTCGTGGGCGAGTCGTTCGTACTCGGCCAGTTCGCGGATCAGCGCCAGAATCAGCGGCGTATCCGCGGGCGTCGCGGGACGGATGCGCGGTTCGTTGGGCGCGGCGGTCATGCGGTCGGTCGTCCGGTCGCTCGGATCAACCCGCCAAGCGGGCTTTGATCAGCTTCGAGACCAGGCCCATGTCGGCTTGGCCGGCCAGACGCGGTTTCAGCACGCCCATCAGCTTGCCCATATCGGCGGGTGCCGATGCCCCGGTTTCGACCATGGCGGCGTCGATCGCGGCCAGAATCTCGGCTTCGCCCAGCTTCTCCGGCAAATACTGCTCGATCACCGCGATTTCGGCGCGTTCGATCACGGCCAGATCTTCGCGGCCGGCGGCTTCGTACTGCGTCACCGAGTCTTTGCGCTGCTTGACCATCTTTTCGAGCACGGCCAACACCTGCGCATCGTCGAGATGAATGCGCTCGTCGACTTCTTTCTGCTTGATGGCGGCGTTGATCAGGCGGATGGTGCCCAGGCGTTCTTTCTCGCCGGCTTTCATCGCGGTTTTCATGTCGTCGGTGAGACGTTGTTTCAGGCTCATGGTTCTGTTTCCGTGGTGCGATGCGCGGCGGCGCCGTGCAGGGTGGGGCGTACGTGGTGTCGTACGTGAGCGGGCGCGGGCGAAGCCCGAACACGCAAAAAGCCGGCAGCGCAGAGCGCGGCCGGCTTCAGGTTCACGCGGATCGCGACCGGGGTCGCGACCGGTGCGATCAGTACAGACGCTGACGCTTGGTCGCGTCGCGCGACGTGCGGCGGGCCTGACGCTTCACCGCAGCGGCGGCTTTGCGCTTGCGCTCCTGGGTCGGCTTTTCGTAGAACTCGCGCTTGCGGACTTCGGCCAGCACGCCGGCTTTTTCGCAGGTGCGCTTGAAGCGACGCAGGGCAAACTCGAAGGGCTCGTTTTCGCGGACTTTGACGCTGGGCATAAGACTCTCGGAATTTGGATAGTCCGGCTGTCGCCGGGCTCTGGAAGGACACACCAGGCCCGGGGTCCGGGCGAGCCGCGTATGATAGCGGCCCCCGCGCGGCCCGCGCAAGCGCGGCGAGGGGCGGCCTCTCGCCCCGAATTCGGTCGTCCGCGGACGACCGAGCGCGCCGCATATTTCTCCCGACCGTCCCGTGAAAGTCCTCGGCATCGAAACCTCCTGCGACGAAACCGGCGTCGCGGTCTACGACACCGCGCTGCCCGGTGCGGCGGGGCTGCGCGCGCATGCGGTCTACAGCCAGATCGCGCTGCACGCCGAGTACGGCGGGGTGGTGCCGGAGCTGGCGAGCCGCGATCACGTGCGCAAACTGCTGCCGATGACCCGGCAAACCCTGGCCGACGCGGGCCTGGGGCTCGACGACCTCGCCGGCGTGGCCTACACCGCCGGGCCGGGTTTGGTCGGCGCGTTGCTGGTCGGGGCCGGCATGGCCCGGGCGCTGGCGTGGGCGCTCGAGGTGCCGGCGATCGGCGTCCATCACATGGAAGGTCATTTGCTGGCGCCGTTGATGGACGACGATTCGACGCTGGGCCGGCCGGAACCGCCGTTCGTGGCCCTGCTGGTGTCGGGCGGACATACCCAATTGGTGTCGGTGGAAGCCATCGGCCGTTACCGCCTGCTCGGCGAGACGCTGGACGACGCCGCCGGAGAAGCCTTCGACAAGACCGCCAAGTTGATGGGCCTGCCGTACCCGGGCGGGCCGCAATTGGCGGCGTTGGCGGCCCAGGCGCCCGACGCCGGGCCGTATAAATTCACGCGGCCGATGACCGACCGGCCCGGTCTGGACTTCAGTTTCAGCGGGCTGAAGACCCAGGTCCTGCTGGCGTGGCGCGACAGCGACCGCAGCCCCGACACCATGGCGCGGATCGCCCGGGCGTTCGAGGACGCGGTGGTGGAGACGTTGGCGATCAAGTGCCGACGCGCCTTGGAGGCGACTGGCTGCGACACCCTGATCGTCTCCGGCGGGGTCGGCGCTAACCGCAGGTTGCGCGCACGATTGCAGACGATGGCCGCCGAACGCCGCGGTCGCGTGTGTTTTCCGCCGCCGGCCCTGTGCACCGATAACGGCGCGATGATCGCCTTCGCCGGCGCGTTGCGCTTGGAAGCCGGGCAACGCAGCGACGCCGCGATTCGGGTCTCGCCGCGTTGGGACATGGCCACGCTGGAGCCTGTGGTACGCGATGCCGAGCGCGGCGGCCCTTAGCCGGCGCAGCAAGGCCCGCGATAGGTAAATTCGATCGCGTGAACGATTCCTCGTTTGAGCCCACTACGCGCCTGCGCTTCCGGTTAGGATGGCGCCGCCGATTCCCCTGACGGCTTTCCGACGCGCAACCTATGGACAAGGTTTTCATCGAAGGCCTCGAGATCGAGGCGTTGATCGGTATCTACGATTGGGAGCGTCGCGTACGTCAGCCCCTCTGGTTCGATCTCGAAATGAGTTTCGACAACCGCAAGCCCGCGGCGACCGACGACATCGCCGATACGCTGAACTACAAAGCGGTGAGCAAACGGTTGATCGAGTACGTCTCCCAATCCTCGTTCGGTCTGGTCGAAACCTTGGCCGAGCGTTGCGCGGAGATCGTGCTGACCGAATTCGGGGTGAGCCATGTGCGCTTGAAACTCAGCAAGCCCGGCGCGGTGCGCGGCGCGCGCGCGGTGGGCGTGATCGTCGAACGCAGCCGGGCGCCGTAACCGTATGGGCAAAGCGTATTTGAGCCTCGGCAGCAATCAAGACCCCGAGGCGAATCTGCGCTCGGCCATGCGTGCGCTGCGGGAGCGCTTCGTTGTCGAGGCCGCCTCCGATGTGTACCGTTTTCCGGCGGTCGGTTTCGCGGGCGCGGATTTCCTCAACGCGGCGGCGACGATCGAGAGCGATCTGGATCCCCATGCGCTCAACGACTGGCTGCATGCGCTGGAAAACGCGCACGGTCGCGACCGGAACGGCCCGCGCTTCGGCGACCGTCCGCTCGACATCGATATCGTCTTCTACGACGACTTGACGCTCGAAGGCCCCAGCCATTTGCGGCTGCCGCGCGACGAGCTCGCCCATGCCTTCGTGCTGCGTCCGTTGGCGGAGATCGCGCCGACGTTCGTGGATCCGCGCAGCGGGCGAACGCTGGCGGCGCTCTGGGCGGATTCGCCCGAACGGCAGATGCCTTGCGATCTGGCGATTCGCGCCGCCGATTGGGCGTAACCGGCGACGGGCGTCGGCGCGACGTCGCGGCGAATGGGTGACTTCCTGCGCTTGTGCGCGGCGGCAGTGATGACGATCATCGCCGCACTTTGATCCGTCCGGAGGACGCAGACGATGTTCGAGAAGTTTTCGCGCAGTTGGGGTTTGGTCAAAGCCAGCGCTTCGGTGTTGCGTTCCGACAAGGAACTGATGCTCTATCCCATCCTGTCGTCGGTGGCGACGTTGCTGGTGATGGCGACCTTCGCGCTGCCGATCTTCGCGCTGAAACTGTTCGATAACGGCTTCAACGTGCTCGGCGCGGTGGTCGGTTTCGCGTTCTATTTCTGCCAGTACTGCGTGATCGTGTTCTTCAACAGCGCGCTGGTGGCCGCAGCGACGATCCGCCTGGAAGGCGGCGATCCCACCTTCGCCGACGGCATTCGCGCCGCCAAAGCGCGTTTGCCCGCGATTCTCGGCTACGCCGCCATCGCCGCGACCGTCGGTTTGATCCTGCAATCGCTGAAGGATCGCGACAATAATTTCGTCGTGCGCCTGATCGGCAGCGGCCTTGGCGTGGCGTGGACGCTCGCGACCTTCCTGGTGGTGCCGGTGTTGGTGAACCGCAACGTCGGCCCGATCGACGCGTTGAAAGAAAGCCTCGCGCTGCTCAAGCGCACCTGGGGCGAGAGCGCGATCGGCAACGTCGGCATCGGTGCCGCCTTCGGTTTGATCACCTTCGCCGTGGTGGCGGTCGGCGGGTTGCTGTGCTTCGTCGCGTTCCAGGCATCGATGGCCGCCGCGATCGCGGTCGGTGTGGTGTTCGTACTGATTCTGTTGATGCTGGGCGTGGCCCAATCGGCGCTGAGCGGCATCTACTCGGCTGCGCTGTATCGTTACGCGATGGCGCACGAAACGCCGGACGCGTTCCGCGGCATGGCGTTGGAGCGCGCGTTCGCGCCGAAGAACGGTTGAAAACGCGCCCGATCTCGACGGGAATCCCAAACGAACGTCATTCCGAGCGCAGCGAGGAACCTGCTTTCGCAGGTTTCTCGCGACTCGAACGGGCTTCGCGGGTATTCAAGCGGGTCCCTCGCTGCGCTCGGGATGACAGCTTCGCGTTCCTGACGACAGGGCGTGTCGTGAGAAAACTCGGAGCGTAAGCGCAGCTCGCCCGCCCAAGCACACGTCATTCCGAGCGCAGCGAGGAGCCTGCTTTCGCAGGTTTCTCGCGACGCGAACGGGCTTCGTGGGTATTCAAGCGGGTCCCTCGCTGCGCGAGGGATGACAGCGTCCCGTTCCCAGGGCCTGTTAACGCTCGGGCTACATTGCGTGGCCATGTAGAGGGCGTGTCGTCAGATAACTCGGAGCGTAAGCGCAGGTCGCCCGCCCAAGCAAACGTCATTCCGAGCGCAGCGAGGAACCTGCTTTCGCAGGTTTCTCGCGAATCGAACGGGCTTCGCGGGTATTCAAGCAGGTCCCTCGCTGCGCTCGGGATGACAGCTTCGCGTTGCTAGCGACAGGGCAATGTCGTGAGAAAACTCGGAGCGTAAGCGCAGCTCGTCCGCCGACGCGCGCGGTCTCTCGCGCCGCCTCAGCCTTCCAACATCCGTCCGCCGTCCACCCGCAGCACTTGCCCGGTCGTGTAGCGCGCGTCGCGCAACAGCCAACGCACGGCTTCAGCGATGTCCTCGACATCACCGATGCGCGCCAACGGCGTGCGCGCCAGCATGGCGGCTTTCGCCTCGTCGCTTTTGCCGCTGTCGGGCCACAGAATCGCGCCCGGCGCCACCGCATTCACGCGCACATCCGGCGCCAGTTCGAGCGCCAGCGCGCGGGTGGCGGCGACCAACGCGGCTTTGCTCATGCAATACGCGATGTGTTGCCGCAACGGGCGCTCGGCGTAGATATCCGCGATGTTCACGATGGCGCCGCCGCTGCGGCGCAGATGCGGCGCGGCGGCCTGCGCCAACAACAACGGCGCGCGCGCATTGACCGCGTAGTGGGCGTCCGCATCGTCGGGCGACAGCGCGCCGAGCGGCGTCGGCGCGAACAGCGAGGCATTGTTGATCAAGGCATCCAGACGGCCGAAGCGTTCGAGCGCGGCATCGACCAGGGGCGCGAGCGCGCGGGCATCGGCCAAATCGGCCGAACGCACCTCGACGCTGTCCGCGCGCGCGGCGTTCAGTTCCGCCGCCAGGGCGCGCATCTCCGCGTCGGATTCGCGGTAGTGCAGCAGTAGGTCGTAGCCGTCCGCGTGCAGGCGCCGGGCGATCGCCGCCCCGATGCGGCGTGCGGCGCCGGTGATCAGCGCGACGGGCCGCAGGGCAGAGTCGGCGTCGGGTTTTTTGGGGGAGTCCGCGTGCATGGCGACATCATCGGCGCAGTTCGGAACGATCACAAGCCGATGCGGCGGCCGCGGCTCGCGTGGGGCTGCCTGGCGCGCTCGTATGAAGACGTTCGGATTGATCGCCGTCAATTTCGCGCGTACCCAAAAGCGCATCCTCATCGCGGCCGGTCGTCGGCCGTCAGAGGCACCGCATATGCACCCGGTTTTCGAAGAATTGTTCGCCAAACCCGTCGGCTGGATGACGCTGGGCGGTCTGGGTTTCATCGTCTTCATCGGTATCTATCTGTGGTACTTCGTGCGCAAACGCATGAAAGAAGAAGGCGATAGCTGAGGCGCGGATTCGTTTATGCTGTGCGCGGTTCGCGAGGAGCTGACGCATGCGCCATTTGGACGATCTGGATCCCGAAAGCCGAGCCCATAGCGATCGGCTCGCTGCGTTGATTCGGGATCAGATCGCCAGCAACGGCGAGGCCTTGCCGTTTTGGCGATTCATGGAACTCGCGCTGTACGCGCCCGGCCTGGGCTATTACAGCGCCGGCGCGACCAAATTGGGCGCCGACGGCGATTTCGTCACCTCGCCGGAACTCGGCCCGCTGTTCGCCGAATGCGTGGCCGACGCCTTGGCGCCGGTGCTGACCTCGCTGCGCGAACCGTCCACATTCCTGGAGATCGGCGGCGGCAGCGGCGCATTCGCCGAGGACGCGCTCCAGCGTCTGCGCGCGATCCATGCCTTGCCCGATCGCTACGCGATTCTCGAGCCCAGCGCCGATTTGCGCGAACGCCAGCGCCAGCGCTTGTACGAGCGATTGCCGCCGGATGTCTTCGCGCGCATGGAGTGGCCGCTGACGCCGATCGCCGGGCGTTGGAACGGCGTGGTGTTCGCCAACGAAGTGATCGATGCCTTGCCGACATCGCGGTTCGCGGTGATCGGCGGCGAAATCTACGAAGAACACATCGCGCACGACGGTCGCGTGTTCTCGCGTATCGACCGCCCTGCCGACGCCTTGCTGTCGGCGGCGGTGCGGCATGTGGAGCGCCAATGCGGCACGTCGTTCGCCGACGGCTACCGTTCCGAGGTGCTGCCGCAATTGCCGTACTGGATTCAGGCGGTGATCGGCAGCTTGGATGCGGGCGCCCTGCTGTTCATCGACTACGGCTATCCGCGGCGCGAATACTACGATCCGCGGCGGATCGACGGCACGCTGCGTGCGTTCCATCGTCATCGGTTGGTGGACGATGTGTTCGCGCGCGTCGGTTTGCAGGACGTGACGGTGTCGGTCGATTTCACCGCGATGGCCGAAGCCGGCACCGCCGCGGGATTCGAATTCGCCGGCTACTGCAATCAGGCCAGCTTTCTGATCGGCAACGGCTTGGAACAGCGCTTGGCCGAACACGAAGCCCACGCCGCCGACGAAGCCGCGCGCTACGCGTTGCGGCAGCAAGCCAAGAAGCTGACCTTGCCCGGCGAGATGGGCGAACGTTTCCAGGCGATCGGGTTCGCGCGCAAATCGAGTTTGTCGCACGCCTTCGTCGTCGGCGATTTGAGTTACCGGCTGTGAATCCGAGTCCCCGACACCCAAACCGCTGAGCCATGCCGATGGAACCGCTCGCCTCGCCTCGTCGTCCGCTGCGGTTCGGCCGTTCGCTCAAACCGTTCCGACGCCCGTGGTTGTGGGCAGCGCTGTGGTGCGGCGGCGTGGCGGCGGTGGTCGTCTTGTCGATGACGCCTCCGCCCGACTTGGGAACGCTGCCGCGCGATATCGACAAGCTCGAACACACGTTGGCCTATGGCACGCTCGCCGCCGGCGCGGTGCAGTTGTATCCGCGCTGGCGCTCGCTGTTGAGCGTCGGCATCGCCCTGGTGCTGATGGGCATCGGTTTGGAATACGCGCAGGGCGCATTGACCACGACGCGGATGATGGATCGCGCCGATGCGTTCGCGAATACGCTGGGCGTGATTCTCGGTTTGGCGACGCAGCTCACGCCGTGGCGCGATCTGTTGCTGCGGTTGGACGGCGGCGCGAGGCGCGAATCGCCGCGGTAGCGA
>JADZBF010000180.1 GCA_020852215.1 Lysobacter sp.
GCGCGCACGCTGACCCTGCGCGACAACGGCATCGGCATGAGCCACGACGAGTTGATGCGCAATCTGGGCACGGTGGCGCATTCGGGCACGCGTCGGTTTCTCGATAGTCTCGCCGCCGGTCAAAAGCCGGATGCGCAGTTGATCGGTCAGTTCGGCGTCGGGTTCTATTCGGCCTTTATCGTGGCCGACGAAAGCGCCGTCACCAGCCTCCGCGCGGGTTTGCAGGAGGCTTGGACCTGGCGCTCGAACGGCGACGGCGCGTTCACGCTGGAGCCTGCGCCCGACGGTTTCGGCCGCGGCACCGAATTGCGCCTGCATCTGCGCGAAGACGCGAGCGATTACCTGCAGGATTGGAAACTGCGCTCGCTGATCCGCACGTATTCCGATCACGTCGGTTTCCCGATCCGCATGACCGCGCCGCCGAAGCGCGATAGCGAAGACGATAGCGAGTCCGATGCGGCATCCAAGACGCCCGCGCTGGAAACCGTCAATCAAGCCTCGGCGTTGTGGACCCGCCCGAAGACCGACTTGAGCGACGACGATTACAAAGCCTTCTACAAACACATCAGCCACGATTTCCTCGACCCGCTGGCTTGGAGCCATAACCGCGTCGAAGGCAATCAGAACTTCACCTCGCTGCTGTATCTGCCGACGCAGGCGCCGTTCGATTTCCAGCAGAGCCGCGAAGAACGCACGGGGCTGAAGCTCTACATCAAGCGCATCTTCATCATGGACGCGGCCGAGCAGATGCTGCCGGCGTATCTGCGCTTCGTGCGCGGCGTGGTGGATTCCGACGATCTGCCGCTGAACGTCAGCCGCGAACTGCTGCAGGAAAGCCGCCAAGTCGAACGCATCAAGGGCGCGTTGACCAAACGCGTGCTGGACACGCTGGAGAAGATCGCGCGCGACGAGCCGGAGAATTACACGACGTTCTGGGCCGCGTTCGGCGCCACGCTGAAGGAAGGCGTGGTGGAAGACGCCGCCAATCGCGAGCGCGTGCTGAAACTGCTGCGCTTCGCCACCACGCGCAGCGAGAACGCCGAACAGCGCATCGGTCTGGACGATTACCTGCAGCGCATGACCGGCACGCAGGAAGAGATTTTCTATCTCACCGCCGACAGTTGGAACGCGGCGCGCAGCCATCCGAAACTCGAAGCGCTGAAGGCGCGCGGCGTCGAAGTGCTGCTGATGCACGAACGCATCGACGATTGGATGTCGGGCTATCTGCACGAATACGCCGGAAAGTCCTTCCGCAATGTCGCCAAGGGCGAATTGGACCTCGACGCGCTCGGCGACGCGCAGGACAAGGCCGCGCACGAAGAGGCCGCGAAGACCGCGGCGCCGTTAGTGGAGAGAATCAAAGCCGCATTGGGCGACAAGGTGAAGGACGTGCGCGTGTCCAATCGCCTCGTCGATTCGGCCGCGTGCGTGGTGGTGGACGAGTACGACATGTCGCTGCATATGCAGCGGCTGTTCAAAGCCGCCGGTCAGGCCGCGCCGGAAAGCGTGCCGATTCTGGAAATCAACGCCGAGCACGCGCTGGTGAAGCGTCTGCAGGACGCCGACGAGGCGAGCGTCGGCGATTGGGCGACGCTGCTATTCGAGCAGGCGATGCTGGCCGAATGCGGCAGCCTGGACGACCCGGCGGCATTCGTGGCGCGGATGAATCGCTTGCTGGCGGGTTGACGCGTACGCGCGGTGCGTTGCGCATCGACGGGACGCGCGAATGAGCCCTGTCGATGAGGCGCACCGACGATCTCCGGCAAAGCCGGCCTCTCCGCGGGGCCGGCTTTTTCGTATCCGCGGCGCGAAGGCCACTGCCTCAAGGCGACCGACCGCAACGACAACACCACCTGTCATCCCGAGCGCAGCGAGGGACCTGCTGTTGCCTTCGCCGAAAGACCCGAAACCAAGCCCCTCGCTACGCTCGGGGTGACAGGGGTGGGATGCATTAAGATACGCGCAGGCGTTTCGGCGCCCCTTTTGCTTCGCCGACCCGCCGCCGATGCGGCCGACCGGCGATCTGTTCGCGCGAGACGACCGATCGCGCGCATCCTCCAACCGCGAAGCCCCCATGTCCCGTTTCTACATTTCCACGCCGATCTACTACGTCAACGATCGCCCGCACATCGGGCACGTCTACACGACGTTGATCGCCGATGTGATCGCGCGCTACCACCGGCTGAAGGGCGACGACACCTTCCTGCTCACCGGCACCGACGAGCATTCGAACAAGGTGATCGAAAAGGCGAACGAAAACGGCATGTCGGCCGAGGCGTGGTCGAAACAGAACGCAGACGCCTTCAAATCCTGCTTCCAGTCGCTCGGCCTCGCGTTCGACGATTTCATCCGCACCAGCGAACAACGCCACAAGGACGAAGTGCGTCTGCGCGTGTCGCAGCTGCTCGAATCGGGCGATGTGTATCTGGGCGAGTACGAAGGCTGGTACGACGAGGGCCAGGAAGAATACGTGACCCAAACCGCGGCGGAAGAATCGAATTTCCTGTCGCCGATCAATAAACGCCCGCTGGTGCGTCGTCGCGAACAGAATTATTTCTTTCGGCTCAGCGCTTACGCCGATGCTCTGATCGAACTGATCGAATCCGACGCGATGCGCGTGCAGCCGCCGGGCCGTAAGCAGGAAATGCTCGCGCGCATCCGCGATGGTTTGAACGACGTGCCGGTCTCGCGCATCAGCGACGAATCCTGGGGCATCCAGGTGCCGGGGCAGGAACGGCACGTGATCTACGTATGGATCGACGCGCTGCTGAATTATCTTTCCGCCGTGGACACCGACGGTCGCCGCCACTACTGGCCGGCCGACGTGCATCTGGTCGGCAAGGACATCCTCTGGTTCCACGCGGTGATCTGGCCCGCGCTGCTGCTGGCGCTGCGCAAACGCCCGGGCAACGAATGGATCGCGCCGCCGACGCGTGTGCATGCGCACGGGTTCTGGATTCGCGAAGGCGAGAAGATGTCCAAGAGCATGGGCAACTTCGTGGACTTGGAAGAAATCGACGGTTACGTCGCGAAATACGGTTTGGACGCGATGCGGCTGTTCC
>JADZBF010000181.1 GCA_020852215.1 Lysobacter sp.
GCGGTGTACTTCTGGTGGCCGAAATGGACGGGCCGCATGTACAACGAGACCTTCGCCAAAATCCACTTCTGGTGGTCGGTGATCTTCGTGAACCTGCTGTTCTTCCCGCAGCACTTCCTGGGATTGGCCGGCATGCCGCGCCGCATCCCCGACTACAACGTCGTGTTCGCGGATTGGAACCTCGTCAGCTCGATCGGCGCGTTCGGCATGTTCGCGACGCCGTTCATGATGGCGTTCGTGCTGTGGCATTCGCTCAAGCACGGCGCGAAAGCCGAAGCGCGCGCATGGGAAGGCGCGAAGGGTTTGGAATGGACGGTGCCGTCGCCGGCGCCGCATCACACCTTCGGCGTGCCGCCGCTGATCCGCGACGGCGATCTCGCCCACGGCGACATCGCGCACTGATCCCGATCTCGACGCATCGCATCCGACTATGACCGCACCCGCACCCGCGCCGGCCGCCGATCAGGACGCCATCATCGCTGCGCGTCGCGCCTCCGCGCGCCGCACGGCGTGGATCGTGGCCGGCATCGCGATCACGGTGTACGTCGGTTTCATCCTCATGAACGTGTTGTCGCAATGAACGGCGCCGACGCTCGCGATCCCCAGACCGACGCGCTTCGAACCGACGCGCCGCAAACCGCGGGCGCCAAGCGCCGCAAGCTCGGCATCGGCGGCATGGTCGCGGTGTCGGTGCTGGCGTTCGGTTTCAGTTTCGCCTTGGTGCCGCTGTACCGCATCGCGTGCGAAAAAGTGCTGGGCATCCGGTTGGAACGCGGCGCCGCGGACGGCGAAGCGGTGGCCGCAGCGCCGGCAGCCAAGAACGACCGCATGGTGACGGTGATGTTCGATGCCGGCGTGAACTCCAAATTGCCGTGGGAATTCGCGCCCCATCGCATGTCGATGCGGGTGCGGCCCGGCGAGTTGTACGAAACCACCTATTTCGCCCGCAACAAGAGCGACCGCGACATCGTCGGCAGCGCCACGCCTTCGGTCGCGCCGGCGCGCGCCTCGCAGTATTTCAACAAGACCGAATGCTTCTGCTTCACCGCGCAGACGCTCGTCGCCGGCGAGTCGCGCGAAATGCCGGTCCGTTTCATCGTCGATCCCGGTTTGCCGGAAGACGTCCGCACCTTGACGCTGTCGTACACCTTCTTCAAGAACGATGTGTTGACCGCCGAATTGGCCGCGCCCAAAGTGTCGCCGAAGTCGCCCCAATCCGCTCCATAAACGCTCGCCCGCAACACCTGCCGACACCCGCTTCATTGATTGACGTTAGCCCCATCGAGCCAGCCTCGTTCGGGCTCGCTCCGACAGCTTTCCCGCCCACGCCTCCACTGCCTTACGCGAGACCACCGACATGGCACAAGCGCACGCCGATCATCACGACGCCAACGTCTACTTCGTGCCCCACGGCAGCAAGTGGCCGGTCTTCGCGTCGGTGTTCCTGTTCACCACGATGGCGGGCGTCGCGTTCTGGTTGAACGGGGTTCACGCGGGCAAGATCGCATTCTTCGTCGGTCTGGCCGGTTTGCTCGGCATCCTGTTCAAATGGTTCGCCGATGTGATCCTCGAATCGCTGGCCGGTCACTACAACAGCCAAGTGGATACCTCGTTCCGGATGGGGATGGTGTGGTTCATCTTCTCCGAAGTGATGTTCTTCGCCGCGTTCTTCGGCGCGTTGTTCTACACCCGGCAATTCGCCTTGCCCTGGTTGGGCGGCGAGGGCGACGGCGCGATGACCAATGCCATGCTGTGGCCGGAATTCAGCTCGGCGTGGCCGAGCAGCGGCCCGGGCCAAGTGGGCGGCCACTTCCAGACCATCCCGGCTTGGGGCTTGCCGCTGGCGAATACGCTGATCCTGCTTACCTCGGGCGCCACCATTACCGTCGCGCACCACGCGCTGAAAGCCGGTCATCGCAAGGCGCTGCTGTTCTGGTTGGGCGCGACCGTTGCGTTGGGTTGTCTCTTCCTTTACTACCAGGCCGAGGAGTACATCCACGCCTACAAAGAATTGAACCTGACGCTGGGTTCGGGCATCTACGGTTCCACGTTCTTCATGCTGACCGGCTTCCACGGTGCGCACGTAACCCTGGGCACGCTGATGTTGGCCATCATGTGGCTGCGCTGCGCGAAAGGGCACTTCAGCAAAGACAACCACTTCGCGTTCGAAGCCGTGGCGTGGTACTGGCACTTCGTCGACGTGGTCTGGCTCGGCCTGTTCCTGTTCGTCTACGTGCTGTAACGCGGGCCGAACGACACGAAAGACCCACGAAGGCCGGCATTGCGCCGGCCTTCGCGTCTGGCCGAGCGGCTGCGCGAAATGGCTTCGCGAAGCCGCTTCGCGAAGCGGATTTACGAGGTGGTTTTGCGAACCGGTTTTTATGGCGCGGCCTTTAAACCGCCGGGCGAAGCGGCCCGGTTGCCGCGCGACCGCATTCAGCCGCCGGGCTTGCGCCCCACGCCGTGCGGTTCGATCCAGCCCATGTAGATCGATAGAACGATGATCAGAATCAGGGCGATCGACAGTCCGATGCGCCAGGTCAGCGAATTCACGGTGCGCTTGGTCTTGCCTTTGTCGACCAGCATGTAATACAGGCCGGCGCCCAAATTCCACAAAATCACGATCAAAAAACCGATAATAAGCAGTGTTTTCAGCGAATCGCTCATGGCGGTGCCCGGTGTTTTCGGTCGTGACCGCATTATCGCAGCAGACGGCGGGTCGCAGGTGAGTCTGCGCCGCGCTCGATGGTTGCCATGGCTCGTGGCCGTCTGCGCCATGGCGCTGTTCGCGCGGCTGGGCGTTTGGCAACTCGAGCGCGCAGGCGAGAAGCGCGCCATGCTGGCCGATGCAGCGCGCGCGCTGGCCGATCGCAGGCCGCAGCCGCTGCAGGTGTTGAACGATCGCGACCGAGCGGGCGCTTACGACTGGGTCGTCTTGCGCGGTCGCTTCGCGGAGGCGCCGCCGGTGCGTCTGGACAATCAGCAGCGCGGCGGGAAGGTAGGCGTGCGGGCGTATCGCGTGTTCTTGCCGAAGGATGGTCTGCTGAACGAAAGTCCGGCGGTGCTGGTGGATCTGGGCTGGTCGCCGTTGCCGTCCGATCGCACCTTGCCCGCGGTGCCGCGCGACGATGCCCGAACGACATTGACCGGCCTGCTGATGCCGCCGCCGGGACGCGGTTTGGATCTCGGGCCGCCGGCCGTACTCCCGGGCGGGCAGTGGTTGACGACTGCCATCGACACGTCCGTCTTACGCGATACCCTGGGAGTGCGCGATCTCGCGCCGCGAGTGCTGCGGCCGTCGCCGGAACCGGGCTTCGGTTTCGAGCGCGATTTCGACATCCTGCCGAACACGCTGCCGCCCGAGCGCCATGTCGGTTACGCCGTGCAATGGTTCGGTCTGAGCGCGACCGTGCTGATCGTGGCGCTGTTGCTGGAACGCCGCCGTCGCGCCGGGCTTCGCGCGACGACACTCGCCGATGCCAACACCGATACGATAGACGCATGAACGCAAACGCTTCCCCCGCTCCGCAACGCACCCGCAATCGCGCCATGCTGCTCGCGATTTTCGCGCTGTTCTTCGGCGGCTTCGTGCTCGCCGGCATTCTGCGCTTTTCGGGTTGGCGGCCCGAGGGCATGAAAAATCGCGGCGAACTGCTCGACCCGCCGGGCGATCTTCGCGGCGTCGCGGTGCGGACGCTCGACGGCGCCGAGTATTCCTGGAACCCGGGCGAGCGGATCTGGCGCATCGCGGTCGTCGCGCCGAAGGTCTGCGATGCGCCCTGCGCGAAGCTGGCGACGGA
>JADZBF010000182.1 GCA_020852215.1 Lysobacter sp.
CTCGAAAAAACAGAAACTCGTTGGAGTTCTCGTCAGCCTTTGCTTCTCATGGCTCGGCTTTATCCTGTTCTACGTATTGACGGCGCTCGACAGCAAGGCGTCGTCTCAAACGGATTGATGCGCGTTGCGCGCCCTCAGCGCGCGTAGAGCCGCCAACGTTGTGGCCTTAACGAGATAATGTCGTTCACCTTGGGCACATCGTTGCCCAGTCTATCGATCCGATCCCATTCGAGCGTGCGGGTTTGTCCGGCGACTCTCAGTTCCACCGTCGCGCGATCGGCGCGGTGATGCACCGCCAAGACATGCGCATCGAATCCTTCGCTGGGCGCCGTGCGTTCCAGATCGTGCGGCCGTAGATGCAAGTGCGCGGGGCCGTCGGCGTGTCCCGGCGCGGTCAGCGAAAAAGCCTGCCCCGCGATGCGGAACGCGCCGTCGCGAACATCGCCTTCCAGCACATTGCCGCGGCCGATGAAATCGAAGACGTAAGGCGACGCCGGTTCGCGATAGATCGCATCGGGCGTGCCCACCTGCTCGATCCTGCCGCGATTCAGAATCACCACGCGGTCGGCGAGCTCCAGGGCTTCTTCCTGATCGTGCGTCACGAACAGCGTGGTCTGCCCGGTTTGATCGTGCAATTTCCGCAGCCAGCGCCGCAGCTCGACCCGCACTTTCGCGTCCAACGCGCCGAACGGTTCATCCAGCAACAACACGCTGGGATCGATCGCCAGCGCACGCGCCAACGCGACGCGCTGCTTCTGCCCCCCCGACAGTTGCTCCGGATAGCGGCCGCCGAAATCGGGCAGTTGGATCAACTGCAGCAGTTCGGCGACGCGGCGCGCGATGGTGGCTTTGTCCGGCCGACGTGCGCGTGAGCGGCTGCGCAAGCCGAACGCGATGTTCTCGGCCACCGTCATATGTCGGAACAACGCGTAATGCTGGAACACGAAACCGACGTTTCGCTCGCGCAGGCTCAAACGGGTCGCGTCGCGCTCGCCAAACAACACTTGACCGCGATCCGGATGCAGCAGCCCCGCGATCACGCGCAACAACGTGGTTTTGCCCGAGCCCGATGGCCCGAGCAAGGCGATCAATTCGCCCGAAGCGATGTCCAAGTCGACGGCATCGAGGGCCGCGACGTTGGCGTAATGCTTGCCGAGTTGGCGTAAGGTCAGATTCATGCGGCGATCAATGCCTTCGATGCGTGTCGGCCAGGTCGTCGCCGTGGCGCGATTCCAGCCAGAATTTCAACGCCAGGGTCACCAACGCCAACCCCGACAACAATGAGGCGGCGGCGAATGCGCCGACGCTATCGTATTCGTTGTAGAGGATTTCGATATGCAGCGGCAAGGTGTTGGTCAGCCCGCGAACGTGACCCGAGACCACCGAAACCGCGCCGAATTCGCCCATCGCGCGCGCGCTGCACAGCAACACCCCGTACAACAAGCCCCATTGGATGTTCGGCAGCGTGACGCGGCGGAACATCGTCCAAGCGCTCGCGCCGAGCGAGCGCGCCGCCAATTCCTCTTCCGCACCTTGTTGCTGCATCAACGGGATCAATTCGCGCACGACGAAGGGGAACGTGATGAACAAGGTCGCGAGCACGATGCCGGGTTTGGCGAACAGCACTTTGATGCCGTATGCGGACAGGGCTTCGGCGAACCAGCCCTGGCTGCCGAACAACAACACCAGGCACAGCCCCGCGACCACCGGCGAAACCGCGAACGGCAGATCAATCAAGGCCAGCAGTACGCGTTTGCCACGAAACTCGAACCGCACGATGGCCCAGGCGGCGAAGACGCCGAAGACGGCATTGATCGGTACCACAATCGCGGTGGTGAACAAGGTGAGTTTCAGCGCGGCCAGCGCGTCGGGCTCGCGAAGCGCGGCGAACCAAGCCGAGAATCCATCGCCGAACGCCGCCGCCAACACCATCAGCAAGGGCATCAACACCAGCAGCGCCATCGCCAGCACCGCCGCGCCGATCACGCAGATCCGCAGCCACAGCGGTTCCTGCAGAAGATCGCGATCAGCCACGCCGCCTCCCTCGCCGCTCGTGCGCGAACAGCAGCGGAATGGCGTTGATCGCCAACAAGCATAGGAACGAAGCGAACAGCAGCAAGGCCGCGATCGCGACTGCGCCGTTGTAGTCGTACTCTTCCAGTCGGATCACCACCAACAGCGGCGCGATTTCGGTCTTTCCCGGCAAATTGCCGGCGATGAAAATCACCGAACCGTATTCGCCCAAACCGCGCGCGAACGCCAGCGAAAAACCGGTCAACAGCGCCGGCAACAGTTCGGGGAAAATCACTCGGCGCAATGTGGTGAAACGCGAGGCGCCCAGCGATGCCGCCGCTTCTTCCTGTTCGCGCCCCAAGGTTTCCAACACCGGCTGCAGCGTCCGCACCGCGAACGGCAAGCCGATGAAGATCAACGCGATCACGATGCCGACGTGGGTGTAAGCGATTTTGACGCCGAGCGGTTCCAGCCAACGCCCGATCCAACCGTTCTGCGAGTAAATCGCGGTCAACGCGATGCCGGCGACGGCGGTGGGCAGCGCGAACGGCAAATCGACCAATGCGTCGAGGATACGCCGCCCGGGAAAGCGATAACGCACCAAGGCCCATGCGACCAGGGTGCCAGCGAGCGACGCGATCGCCGCCGCGAAGAACGCGCTGCTGAAACTCAATTCGACCGCCGCACGCACGCGCGGATCGTTCAACGCCCGCCACCAACCATCCGCGCCGAGCCCCGCCGCGCGCACGCTCAGGGCGAGCAACGGCAGCAGCACGACCACGCCCAACCACGCCATGCCGAGCCCCAAGCTCAGGCCGAAGGCCGGCAAGGGATTGGGCGTGCGCCGTTGCGGGAGGGCGAGCGCGGTCATCGCATCCGTCGCCTGCGAGGCTGGCGCGGCAGCGTTACGGCAGCGAAGCCGAACCGACGCATCTCAGCGAATCGCCTTGTAGATACGGTCGAAAAAGCCGCCATCGGCGAAGTGTTCGGCTTGCGCCTTCTTCCACCCGCCGAACGCATTGTCGATCGTCACTTGCGGAATCGCTTTGAAACGCGCGCGATCCGCGGCCGGGACGTCTTGCGGTTGCGAGGGACGATAAAAATGCTGGGCGGCGATGCGCTGGCCGTCCGGGCTATACAGAAAGCGCAAATACGCTTCGGCTTGCTTGCGGGTACCGTGCTTCGCGACGTTCTTGTCCACCCAGGCGACGGGCGGCTCCGCTTTGATGCTCACGCTGGGGGCCACGAGTTCGTACTTGCCGCGCGCACTCGGCTGCTCCAGCACCAGAAGCGCCTCGTTCTCCCAAGCGATCAGCACATCGCCGATACCGCGCTCGGTGAAGGTCGTCGCAGCGCCGCGCGCACCGGTATCCAGCACCGGCACGTTCTTGAACAAACGCGAGAGGTAACCGAGCACTTTTGCCGGATCGCGGTATTCCTTCGCCGCCCAAGCCCAAGCCGCCAGATAATTCCAACGCGCACCGCCTGAGGTCTTCGGGTTGGGCGTGATCACGGCGATGCCGGGGCGCGCCAAGTCGTCCCAGTCGCGAACGTTCTTCGGGTTGCCTTTGCGCACCAGAAACACGATGGTCGAGGTATACGGCGCGCTGTTGTGAGGCAGACGCGTTTGCCAATTCGCGGGCAGCAGGCGCGCATTGGTCGCGATGGCATCGATATCCGCCGACAATGCCAGCGTCACCACGTCGGCTTCGAGTCCATCGATCACCGAGCGCGTCTGCTTGCCGGAGCCGCCGTGCGAGGTGCGTATCTTCAAGTCTTCGCCGGTTTTCGCTTTCCATTGCGCGGCGAAACGTTCGTTGATGTCGACATACAGTTCGCGCGTCGGGTCGTACGAGACATTCAGCAACTCTATCGTTTGCGCATGCGCCATCGGCGAGCCGAAGACTGCGGCTAGGAGCAAGCGATAACACATCGATTTTACGGAAGAGGTCATGGGGGGCGTCCTCGATGCGCTCAGAATGACAGTTGTGCGTCTGCGAGTACAAGTCTCCTCGCGTCTTTCGATACTGCCGACATCCGGCGAGTCAAGCCGGAACAGGCGACGCGAGGCATAGCATCGCCATGGCGAACGCCCGGTTGAGGCGGCTTGACCGAACCGGCTCGCTCAAGATCGCATAGTGGTTCTTCAGAACAGGCGCCTCGCCGACGCGGTGCACGGATCGCGTTCCGACAGCCTGCATCATCTCGCGTAAAAGGAAAGTAAGTGTGCATGGCGCAAGCTCGCCTCCCAGGCTCGAGAAGACATATCGCCGCCGAATACCGCGTCCGCTCGTCTCGCGCCTGTCGAGTGTGAGTGTGCTTATCGCGGTCTCCCGGAGCTAATGGCCTACGGCCATATGCTTATGTCGTCGCTTCCGGAGGCTCGGCAGCGACCGCCGCGAGCGCGCGTCGCAGCGCCATCTCCAATCGCTCCCCAGTCGTCGGTTTACGCAGGAACTCCACGAAACCGGCGGCACTCGCCTGCGACTCGGCCTGCACATCCGCGCGCGCGGTGATCGCGATCATCGGCGCCGCGAATCCGCTCGCACGCAATTGCTCGGCGAGTGCACAGCCGTCGATCCCCGGCAAATCCAAATCGACGAACGCCGCGTCGAAACGTCCGACGGCGGCCTCGGTCATCGCCGCCAACCCATGCGCAGCATGCACCACACGATGCCCGTTGCCTTGCAGCAATCCGATCAACACTTCCGCGACGGTGGGATCGTCTTCGACCAATAACACGACACACCATGCGATAGGCGCTGACACGGACGGAGCCACCGTCGGATTGGAAACCTCCGTATCGCGCGCATCGGCTGCACGCAGCGGCAGATTCAAGACAAAGGCCGTTCCTTCCCCGGGTACGCTCCGCACCTGAATGTCGCCGCCCATCGCGACGGCGAGCTCGCGACTGATCGCAAGCCCTAAACCCGTTCCGCCATAACGCGCGGTCGTACGCGCGCCTTCGGCCTGCTCGAAACGACGGAACAAACGGCTGACTTGCTCTTCGTTAATTCCCGGCCCGGTATCCCAGACCTCGATACGCAAACCGGTGCGCGCATCGCCCGAATCGTCGGCTGCGTTCGATTCGAACGATCGCTCCGTCGCCGCGACTCGCAGTCCGACGCTCCCGCGCTCGGTGAACTTCACCGCATTGCCAAGCAAATTCAGCACGATCTGTTTGAGCCGCAAGGGATCGCCGACCCAGCGTTCGGGCGTTTCCTGGTCGCGCTCGACCGAAAAACGAAGTCCTTTGCGCGCCGCCAATGGCGACATCAAACCCGCGATTTCGTCGATCGATGCATCCAGCCCGAATTCGACGCGCTGCAATTCCAAACGCCCGGCCTCGACGCGCGCCAAATCGAGCGCGTCGTCGACCAACCGGAGCAGATGCTCGCCCGCACGGCGAATCGATTGCGCCTGCCCGTGCTGACGCGGATCCAAACCGCCGGCGAGCAATAATTCGCTCATGCCGAGCACACCGGTCATCGGCGTACGCAATTCGTGGCCCAAATCGGCGAGAAAGCGGCTTTTGGCGTCGGACGCTTGTTCCGCCAATTCTCGTTTCTGGCGCGCCATTTGGTACGTGTGCCGCCGCTTCAACCGTAACCGATCCAAATACGACAACCACCACAGGAACGCGGATATCAATAAGACGTACGCCGCCAATGCCCAAGCGCTGCGCCACCACGGCGGCATCACTTCGATCGACAGCTTGACCGGCTTGGACCACGCGCCATCCGCGTTCGCCGCTTGCAGCTCCAAGGTATAGCGCCCCGGCGGCAATCGGGAGAACACGCGCTCGCTCGGCCCTTGCTGCAGCACCCAATCAGGATCTTCGCCGTGCATCCGCGAGCGATAACGATGCGACTGCGGATCGGAAAACGACAACAACCGCGGCACGACCCGAAGATCGCGATCGCCCGCGAGCATCCTCACGGGTCGACTCGGATCGAGCGCCCGCTCGCCACCATCGCGTCGCAACGACAGCGACTCGACCGACAAAAACGAAGGCTTCGCGGGCTCCAAACCGAGCTCCGGATCGAAAAACACCAACCCATCCGCCGACAACGCGACCGCTCGATTC
>JADZBF010000183.1 GCA_020852215.1 Lysobacter sp.
AAATACGGGCGCAAGCTGAGCTGGGCCGATTTGATGGTCCTGGCCGGTAACGTCGCGCTGGAATCGATGGGCTTCAAGACCTTCGGTTTCGCGGGTGGTCGCGCGGACATCTGGGAACCTGACAAAGACATCAACTGGGGCGCGGAAGCCGAATGGCTGGCGACCAGCGACAAGGCCAACAGCCGCTACTCCGGCGATCGCCGACTGGCGAACCCGTTGGGCGCGGTGCAGATGGGCCTGATCTACGTGAACCCCGAAGGCCCGGACGGCAATCCCGACCCGGTGGCCTCCGGCCGCGACGTGCGCGAAACCTTCGCGCGCATGGCGATGGACGACGAAGAAACCGTCGCGTTGGTGGCAGGCGGCCACACCTTCGGCAAAGCGCACGGCGCGGGTGATCCAACGCTGGTCGGCGCGGAACCGGAAGGCGCATCGCTGGAAGAACAAGGCCTCGGCTGGACCAACGCGTTCGGCAGCGGCAAAGGCCTGCATGCCACCACCAGCGGCATCGAAGGCGCGTGGAAACCGAACCCGACGCGCTGGGACAACGGGTATTTCGATGTGTTGTTCGGCAACGAGTGGGTGCTGACCAAAAGTCCGGCCGGCGCGCACCAGTGGACGCCGAAGGATCCGAAGCCGGAGCACATGATTCCCGATGCGCACGATCCGTCGATCCAACATCCGCCGATGATGACCACGGCCGATCTGTCGCTGCGTTTCGATCCGGCGTACGAAAAAATATCGCGCCGTTTCCACGCCGACCCGCAGGCCTTCGCCGATGCGTTCGCGCGCGCCTGGTTCAAGCTCACGCATCGCGACATGGGTCCGCGTGCGCGTTATCTCGGCAAACTCGTGCCGCAGGAACAACTGATCTGGCAAGACCCGCTGCCGGTGGTCGATCATCCATTGGTCGATGCGCATGACATCGCCGCGTTGAAAGCGAAAGTGTTGGCGTCGGGCTTGTCGATCGCGCAACTCGTCTCGACCGCATGGGCGTCGGCTTCCACATTCCGCAGCAGCGATAAACGCGGCGGCGCGAACGGCGCGCGCATTCGTCTGGCACCGCAAAAGGATTGGGCGGCGAATCAACCCGCAGAGTTGTCGAAGGTACTGGCGACGCTGGAAGCCATCCAAACCGAGTTCAACGCCTCCGCATCCGCATCCGGCGGCAAGAAGATATCGCTCGCGGACCTGATCGTGCTGGCCGGCGACGCCGCAGTGGAGACCGCCGCGAAAAACGCCGGCAAACACGTCGCCGTGCCGTTCGCGCCCGGACGCACCGACGCGTCGCAGGCGCAAACCGATGTCGATTCGTTCGCTGTGCTGGAACCGCAGGCCGACGGCTTCCGCAATTACGCCAAGCCCGGGCTCGAAGGCTTCGCCGCCGAACTGTTGATCGACAAAGCGCAGTTGCTCACGCTGACCGCGCCGGAAACGACCGTGCTGATCGGCGGCCTGCGCGCACTCGATGCGAACGTCGGCGGATCGCGCCACGGCGTTTTCACCGACCGCCCCGGCACGCTGAGCAACGATGTGTTCGTCAATCTGCTCGATATGCGCACGCAATGGCAACGCTCCGCCGCCGATCCGAACGTGTTGGAAGGCCGCGACCGCACCACTGGCGCAGTGAAGTGGACCGCGACCGCCGTCGATCTGATCTTCGGCTCGAACGCGCAACTGCGCGCCATCGCCGAGGTCTACGCCGCGGACGATGCGAACGATCGATTCATCGACGACTTCGTCGCCGCATGGAGCAAGGTGATGCGGTTGGATCGGTTCGATTTGGGGTGATCGCATCGCCCAATGCAACGCAAGACGATCGAAGCGCCGCATATCGAAGGATGCCGATGGCGCAACTTTCCCCCGCTGCCCCTCGCCGCAGAGCTTTCGCTTCTAACCCCTCTCCCTTTGCGGGAGAGGGGTTTGGGAGGGGAAAGGTTGGCCCACCGATTACCGCAACCGCGACGCCTCTGTTGTCTCGCTTCGTTTGGAACTCGTCTCAACTCGACGCATCGGCGCGAAAGACTCGATACTTAAAGCTCGTCATTCCGGCGAACGCCGGAATCCAGCTTCGAAGTGCGCTACAAAAGCGGGATCCCGGCGTTCGCCGGGATGACGATTTCCATTTTCTCTGTTCTTGCAAAGATTTCGATCAAGCTCCAGCCGAATTCAGGCTGGAGGTCGAACGCGCTTATAGCGCGTCGATATCGCCCAAAGCGCGAATCAATCGCCGCGCACGTTTATCGGGCTTGGTTCCCGGCGGCTGATAGCCGGCGCGCGCCGCGCGCAGTGTCGCCAACGTTTCCGCACGACGCGCTTTCGACGCTTCGGTTTCCGCATACAACGTCTGCGCGACCGCGGCAGAACCGCGCCGATCGCTCAGCGCCGACACCTCGATCTCGAAGATCTCGTCCCCGCGCGCGATCCGCAACGCATCGCCCACGCGCACCGTCCGCGACGCTTTCGCTCGCTGCCCACCGACTTCGACCTTGCCGGTTTCGATCGCCTGCTTGGCCAGACTGCGCGTCTTGAAAAAACGCGCGGCCCAGAGCCATTGGTC
>JADZBF010000184.1 GCA_020852215.1 Lysobacter sp.
GAAGGCTGACGAAGGTATGGAACAACGCCGACCCCATGGCCACGCCGGTGAGTATTTCCAAGGGGAAAATCACTCGCTTGACGTAGTTGGTGTTGGCGAGAATCAACGAAGGAGCACGAACGATGCACTCGGCGAAAACACCATGCACCAGCAATCCCACAAACAGAAAGATCGCGAAGCTCGCCTTACTGTTTTCGCCGCCGCCCCAACGCGCTTTGAACACGACCGAGAAGACGAAGGTATAGACGGCCAACATCAGTAGCGGATTGAAGAACGACCACGCGAGCCCCGCCATGGACCCACGGTACCGGCTAATGACCTCCCGCTGCACCAATTGTCCCATAAGCCGGCGATTCCGCCAGCACGCATCCATCATCGCGAAGGGAGAAGAAGGCGGATTCCGATGCGGATTGACGGCCGCATGGTTCACTGACCGCCTCCCAGCGCCCGCTCCAGATCGCGACGCAAATCCTCTACCGCTTCCACGCCCACGCTCAGGCGCACGAGATCGTCGTGAATGCCGAGCGCCGCGCGGCGTTCGACCGGCACCGACGCATGCGTCATCACTGCGGGGTGGTTCACGAGGCTTTCGACGCCGCCCAGCGATTCGGCGAGCGTGAACAATTCGGTACGTTCGCAGAAACGCTTGGCGCCTTCGAAGCGGCCTTTGACGCGAATCGAGACGATGCCGCCGAAGCCGTCCATCTGCCGCGCGGCCAACGCGTGTTGCGGATGGTCTTGCAAGCCCGGGTAGATCGTCTGTTCGATCGACGGATGCGTGCGCAGCCATTCGGCCAGCGCCTGCGCGTTGTCGCAGTGCGCCTTCATGCGCAGATGCAGCGTCTTCAAACCGCGCAGGGCGAGGAAGCTGTCGAACGGGCCTTGCACCGCGCCGACGGAGTTCTGCAGGAACGCCATCGTCTCGGCGAGTTCGGCGTTGTCGCCGACCACCGCCATGCCGCCCACCATATCGGAATGGCCGTTGAGATATTTGGTGGCCGAGTGCATCACGATGTCGGCGCCGTGTTCCAGCGGGCGCTGCAGGATCGGCGAGGCGAAGGTGTTGTCGGCGACCATCAGCAAGCCGTGCTTCTTCGCGATCGCGCTCACCGCGCGCAGGTCGACGATCTTCAGCATCGGGTTGGTCGGCGTTTCCACCCACACCATCCGCGTGTTCGGACGGATCGCGGCTTCGAACGCGGCCGGGTCGGTCAGATCGACGAAACTGAAGTCGAGACCGGCGCTGCGACGACGCACGCGCTCGAACAAGCGGAACGTGCCGCCGTATACGTCGTCCATGCAGATCACATGGCTGCCGCTGTCGAGCAGTTCCAGAATCGTCGAGGTCGCGGCGAGACCGGAAGCGAACGCGAACCCGCGGGTGCCGCCTTCGAGAGCGGCGACGCAACGCTCGTAGGCGAACCGGGTCGGGTTGTGGGTCCGCGAGTACTCGAAGCCCTGATGCACGCCCGGGCTGCTCTGGGCGTAGGTCGAGGTGGCGTAGATCGGGGTCATCACCGCCCCGGTGCTGGGGTCGGGGGACTGGCCGGCGTGGATGGCCTGGGTACCGAGCCCCCAGGTGCGGGACGCGTCGGCGGGGTTGGAGCTGTCGGGCTGGCGCATCGGGGGATTTCGACCTGAATGGGCGCGAATTTTAGCATCCGCGCCCCATCGGGCGCCCATCTGCCGAGTTCGCTTACTGAACGCGGCGGCGCAGCCAGTTCAGCAAATCGATCCGGGTGATCAGGCCGAGGAACCGGTCGCCGTCCATCACGATCGCCACATGGCCGCGATCGAACACCGGCAACAAGGCCTCCACCGGGCTGCGCACATCGAGGATGTCCAGCTTGCTGACCATCGCGGTGGACACCGGGTCGCGGAACTTCGCCTCGTCGCCGTACACGTGCAGCAACGCATCGCTTTCGTCGAGGATGCCGACGATGCGCTCGCCCTCCATCACCGGCAATTGCGAGATCTCGTAGAGCTTCATGCGCTGATAGGCGGTGACCAACAGATCGTTCGGCCCGACCACCACCGTATCGCGCTGGGTGTACGGACGCAGGATCAAATCGCGCAAATCGCCGAAGGTTTCGCGCTGGATGAAGCCGTTGTCGAGCATCCAATAATCGTTGTATTGCTTCGACAAATACTTGTTGCCGGTGTCGCAGACGAACACCAACACGTTCTTCGGCGTCGTCTGTTCGCGGCAATACTTCAGCGCGGCCGCGAGCAAGGTGCCGCTGGAGGAACCGCCGAGCACGCCCTCGCTGCGCAACAGTTCGCGCGCAGCCAGGAAACTCTCTTTATCGCTGATGGCGTAGGCTTTTTTCACGCGAGTGAAATCGGAGATCGGCGGCAGGAAATCCTCGCCGATGCCCTCCACCATCCAACTGCCGGATTTTTCGCTGAGCGTGCCTTCGTTGATGTATTCGGTGAGGATCGAACCCACCGGGTCGGCCAGAATCAGCTCGGTCTTGGGCGAATGCGCGGCGAAACAGCGCGACAGGCCGGTCATCGTGCCCGAACTGCCGCAGCCGAAGACGATGGCGTCCAGGCCGCCGACTTCGGCCATTTGCCGCAGGATTTCCGGGCCGGTGCCGAATTCGTGGGCGGCCGGGTTGTCGGGGTTGCCGAACTGATTGATGAAGTAGGCGCCGGGCGTTTCGTCGGCGATGCGCTTGGCCATGTCCTGGTAGTAATCGGGATGGCCTTTGGCCACGTCCGAGCGCGTCAGCACCACTTCGGCGCCCATGGCTTTGAGGTTGAAGATCTTCTCGCGGCTCATCTTGTCGGGCACGACCAGGATGAGTTTGTAGCCTTTCTGCTGCGCCACCAGAGCCAGACCGATGCCGGTATTGCCGGCAGTGCCTTCCACCAGGGTGTCGCCGGGCTTGATGTCGCCGCGCTGCTCGGCCGCTTCGATCATGCGCAAACCGATGCGGTCCTTGATCGAGCCGCCGGGATTTTGGCTTTCCAGCTTCAAAAACAGCGTGCAAACGCCGGCATCGAGGCGCTGGGCGCGAACGATCGGGGTGTCGGCGATCAGGTCGAGAACCGAGTCGCGGATCTCGGGTCGGGGGCTCGCGGTGAGGCTCTCGGTTGCAGTCGACATGCCGGTCCCGGCGCTGTGGAAAGACCGGATTATCGCACTCGCGGCGAGGGCCGCGTCGAGCGCGCGGACCGGGCGCAGGGATGGAGGCGCAAGATCGCGCGCGGAGGCATCGCGTTTCGGATCGGGTGTTGTGAAACGGACTTTGCGGGCTTCGCGGAAAAGCCGTTGCGGAGCAGGCGTTCCGGCTCTCGCGCTGCGGAGCGGGCGGCGTTCCGCTCCGCCCGCAGCGCGTCGTGATCGAAGCGGCCCGATGTCGAATGCGGCCGCGCGTGGGGAGGGTCAGTGCTGCAAGCTATCGAACATCTGGGTCAGGCGGTCTTTGGCCGCCAATTTTTCGCGTTTCATCTGCATCAATCGATTGTCGTCGATCGGCAACACACCGAGTTCGGCGTCCAGTACCTGCTTGTCGAGTTCCTTGTGGCGGTGATATAGCTGCCTGAATTCGGAGTTGTTTTTCATCAAAGCTTCGACTTCGGCCTGGGGTTGCCCTTCAAACATGAGAATCCTCCTGACTGCTGAGTGTGGAGTCCCGGCGGGACGACCGGAACGGTGGGAGGGACGCGAACGACTCGCATCGCGCGAGCGGCCGGCCCAAAAACGACGGCGCCCCGGCCGCAACGGCACGGGGCGCGCGGAATTATGGAGTCGCGAAATCGAACGAAAGAGCGGCCGACACCGCCATGCGGCCGCGCCGGTC
>JADZBF010000185.1 GCA_020852215.1 Lysobacter sp.
CCCTTGCCCGAACGCACGGCCTACGTGCTGTTGGCGCAGGATGCGCAAGGCCGCGCGCTGTTGCTGCGGCGTCCGCCGAGCGGCATTTGGGCTTCGCTGTGGTCGCTGCCGGAAGCCGAGGATCACGACGACGCCCGCGCCTGGTTCGATGCGCGCATCGCGAACGCGAGCTTCGACGACGGGCTCGCCTTGGACGAGATCGCCCACGGCTTCAGTCATTACCGGCTGACGATGCGTCCGCTGACGTGGCGCGAAGTCGCGCTGCGCGACGGCGTTCGCGACGACGATGCGATGCGTTGGATCGCGCGCGGCGACTTGGCGTCGCTCGGTATTCCTGCGCCCGTGCGGACGCTGCTGGAGCGCGTACTGCCTTAGCGGATTGTCAAATAACGATCTTTCTGATCGTTTTTCGTTCTGAATTTGCAAGGCGCACGCGCCGAGCGTTCGGGAACCATATCTTCGGAAAGCAACTTCTCTTCGCCGCATCGCCGTCTCCCATCGTTGTTGCCCCCTGCGATTGCGCCCGCGAACGGCGAGCGCAATGATTTAGACTTCGGTTTAGACTTCAGGATGCGCGACGAGCCGAAGAAGTTCGGCGTCCCGCGGGTATCCACCCAACTTTCGGATCGCACAAACCGCCATGGCCCGCACTGTTTTCTGCCGTTACGAACACCGAGAAGCCGAAGGTCTGGACTTCGCGCCCTGGCCGGGCGAATTGGGCAAGCGGGTATTCGCCGAAATCGGCAAACCCGCGTGGGCGAAATGGCTGGCGCACCAGACCATGCTGATCAACGAAAACCGCTTGTCGCCGATGAACCCCGAACACCGGGCGTTCCTGCAGGGGGAAATGGAGAAGTTCCTGTTCGGCGAAGGCGCGCAAGCGCCGTCGGGTTACGTGCCCGAAGCCTGAGGCGTCTCGCCCGCTTCGCGCCGCGCGCGCAGCGATTTTTCTTCCGCGCGTAAGGCTTTGCCATCGACCGGACGGATTTCCTTGATTCTGCACGGGATCGTGAGCGCGCCGCGGTTGTGCACGCGCACCGTGTCGAAACGCGCGCTGACGCGGCCGTTATTGCTGCTCAGACTGATGGTGTCGGCGAAATCCAAATCGCTGCAGGGGCCGTACAAATCCAGCAGCCAGACGCGGCTCGGCCCGACCCAAATCGCGATGGCGCTGTCGCCCAGCGGCGTCCAATTGCTGAAGCGGCCGTAGTACTGAAAGCCTTTGACCGGCTCGCCCGCATGGTTGCGATAAAGCGCGAGGCGCTCCGCATCGCGTACGGCCGGCACGCTCGCGCAACTGGCCGAGAAGACGGCGGCGAACAACAAAACGAACGACTTCACGGGAATGCGTTTCATAACCCACCTCGGCGATCTTTGGCGGCGAATTTCAGACTGGCGACCTTCGGCGTCGCGTTGCGGCGAGACTTAGCGGCGATGGCCGGTCGCACGGTCGTCATCATGCGCCGGAACGTCGCGAAGACAAGCGCTCGTGCCACCCGGGTTCAGGCAACAGCGCGGGAGCTCGCACCGAACGCCTCGCTTCGGAGCGCGCGCCCATCGACGAGCGCCTGCCCCGCCGCGCCGGGGCAGGCCGCAGAGACGCTCGGCACCTTGCTCTGCCGTCCGTCGGGCTTTATCATGCCCGGCTCCGAACGTGGCCGGGTAGCTCAGTTGGTAGAGCAGGGGATTGAAAATCCCCGTGTCGGGGGTTCGATTCCCTCCCCGGCCACCATCCAGATCAACAGGTTAGGCGTGTTCCGAAAAACGCCATTCGCGCATTGCACGGGAATCGCACCGATTCGCGTGGCCTGAGCCCCAACACCGCGCATCGCCGCGGTTTTTTTGCGTTCTGCGGACCATCGTCTCAAGCCGCAAACCGGCCTTTCGCCCGAGTTCGCGCATCGCGCAATCGCGCTATGATCGGCCCGCGTTCGCGTCTGCGGGCGCTCGTGTCCGCGGATCGTCTGAAGGGGGCCGTATGCGTCGTGACGCCATCGTGATGTCGTGCTTGTTCGCCTTGTCCGCTTTTTGCTCCGCGGCGCCCGCGCGAGCCGGCGAGGTGACTTCGGTCGAAGCGCTCGACATCACCCGCTATGCCGGCGAATGGCACGAAATCGCGCGCTTGCCGATGTTTTTCCAGCGCAAGTGCAAGAGCGAGATCGTCGCGCAGTACACCTTGAACGACGACGGCGCGGTCGGCGTACGCAACCGCTGCCGCAACGACGACGGCGAGATGGAAGAGGCCGAGGGCGTCGCGCGCCGGGTCGAAGGCCACCCCGGACGGCTGGAGGTCCGCTTCGCCCCCGACTGGCTGTCGTGGATGCCCTTCACATGGGCGGATTACTGGGTGATCGCGCTGGATCCGGAGTACCAGTGGGCGGTCGTCGGCGAACCCGGGCGCGACTACCTGTGGATCCTCTCGCGCACGCCGGAAATGGGGCGCGACCGCTTCGAGCGCATCAAGACGCAGGTGACGGAGATGGGATACGAGCTCGACGAGCTGATCGTCAGCGCGCCCATTCGCTGAACTCGTCCGCCAGGCCCTGCCCGGTCGCTCTTCGCCCGGCCGACACGGACGCTCCGAGAATGAATGCCGCCCGCGCGGCCTGCGACACGCGCCCTCGGGCCGCGATACTATGCGGGCACGTATGGTCCGAACGACGATGAGGTTTTCGATGCGGCGACAGTGGCGATGGGCGGTCGCGGGCGTGTGCCTGGCGATGTTGAGCGCTTGCGCGAGCGGGCCGGTGAAACGCGTCTCCGAACCCACGGTCGGCATCCAGGAACTCGAAGTGAAGACCGACGGCCGCTGGTCGGTGCAACTGCGTCTGCAGAACTTCAGCAGCGTGCCGATGCGCTTCGACGAAGTCTCGATCGAGGTGAAGGTCGGCGACGAAGCGGCCGGTACGTTGCGCGCGACCCCCGCGCTGACGGTGGGGCCGGAGTCGGCCGACATCGCGACCGTCGAGTTCACGCCCACGTCGGCCGCTCGCATCGTCGTCGCCGATGCGCTGGCCGAGCGCCGCACGCTCAAATACAACTTCCAAGGCAAGATCGTCGCCGCCGCCAAAGACGGGCGCCCGCGCGATTACAAGTTCAAGCGCAACAGCGCGCTCAGCCCGGTCCCCGGGCGCCCGGGCGTGATGCGCTGATGTTCGACCCTCGGCAGGACGCCGTCCGGCGTCGGGAAATCACACGCGTATGCGCGAGTGGTTTGTCGCGATCCGCAAGCCGGATTCGATGCCTCATGCCCCGCATGCCCCGCACACCGGTATCGCACGAGGTTTCGCCCTCGCCGCCTTAGTTTTTCGCCGATCGCCTGCCGTTGAAGCCTCGCGCATTGCCGGCACGCCGCGGCCGCACGACCACCATCTTCCCCATCCACTCTCGACTCCGCCAGCCAAGACCGCATGAACGCCTACAAAGCCCCGCTCGCCGATATCCGATTCGCCCTGTTCGACGTTCTCGAAGGCGATGCCTTCTTCGCCCGTCTCGGTTTCGAAGACACCAACCGCGAATTGATCGACGCGGTGCTGGAAGAATCCGCGCGTTTCGCGGAAACCGTCATCGCCCCCCTCAACGCGATCGGCGATGCGCACGGCGCGGTCTACGACAAAGCGACCGGCGCGGTCACCACGCCGCCGGGTTTCAAAGAGGCCTACGCCCAATTCGCCGAGGGCGGTTGGACCGGGCTGGAATCGCCGACGGCTTACGGCGGCCAAGGCATGCCGCACACGCTCGGCACCGCGATGAAGGAAATGATCCATGCCGGCAATTTGGCCTGGGGCAATTTCCCGCTGCTCTCGCACGGCGCCACCGAAGCCCTGCTTCATCACGGTCAAGAGTGGCAGAAGGACGCGTTCCTGCCGCCGATGATCGACGGCCGCTGGACCGGCACGATGTGCCTCACCGAGCCGCATTGCGGCAGCGATCTGGGCCTGCTCAAAACCCGCGCCGTACCCAACGCCGACGGCAGCTACGCGATCA
>JADZBF010000186.1 GCA_020852215.1 Lysobacter sp.
AGGAACAGGCAAACGATGAATCCCCAGGCGCCGTCCCGATAGGACGCATGCGCGATGGACGGCACGAATGCCAATGCGATCGCGATGTTTTTCGCGAGCGAAGCGGCGCTGCGCGTGGGCGGACGACGAATCGTTTCTGCCGATGGATGCGATGGCGTCATCGTGAGCGTCTTGTTGTGGTTAGACCGCGTGTTCGATGCATCGCATTGTTCGGTAGTGCCGATTGGTCGCGCCGTTCGGTAGTACCGTTCTATTGCATCGCTTTATCGCATCGTTCTATAGCATCGCTCTATCTCATCGCTCTATCGCATCGTTCGTTCGCGCCTTCCGGCGCTCCCACATGGCGTCACGCGGCGGCGAAGCCTTCGCGGGTGAGGTTCAGCGGTCGATCGTTCGTGCAGACCACGTCGTCTTCGATGCGGATGCCGCCGTAGGGTTTGAAGCGTTCGACGCGGTTCCAATTCACGCTGGGGCCGAGGCCTTTATTTTTGAGCTCTTCCAGCAGCATGTCGATGAAATAAATGCCGGGTTCGATGGTGACGACCATCCCGGGTTCGAGCGTGCGGGTAAGGCGCAGATACGGGTGGCCGTCGGGTTTGGCGATGGTGCCGCCGGCGTCGGAGGCGGCGAAGCCGGCGACTTCGTGCACCTGCAGGCCGATGCCGTGGCCGATGCCGTGCGGGAAGAATGCGCTGCTGACGCCGGTTTCGACCGCGGTTTCCGGCGACACGGCGATGAGATCGAAGTCGCGCAGGATGTTCGCGAGCGCGAGATGCGCATCGAGGTGGATGGTTTTGTAGTCGACGCCCGCGCGCACTTGCGCGCACATCGCGAGTTGTGCGCGATCGACGGCGTCGATCATCGCCTGGAAATCGCCGCTCGGGTCCGCGGCGTAACTGCGCGTGATATCGCAGGCGTAGCCGCGATGGCTGGCGCCGGCGTCGATCAGGAAGCTGCGCGATTCGGCCGGCGCGCGACGATCGCGATCGGTGTAATGCAGCACCGCTCCGTGTTCGTTGAGGCAAACGATATTGTTGTACGGCAGATCGTTGGCGTCCTGGCGCGCGGCCTGGCAATACGCCAGATGGATGCCGAATTCGCTGGCGCCGGCGCGGAACGCGCGTTCGGCGGCGAGATGGCCGCGCACGCCCCAGCGCGTGGCTTCGCGCATCATCGCGATTTCGTAGCGGGTTTTGTAGGCGCGGTGGTAATGCAGATAGTCGAGCACGGCGGTGGGGTTGTTCGGGGCATATGCACCGTATTGGCCCAGCGCGCTCTGCGCTTCGCCGAGAATCGCGCAGCGTGCGGCGTTTTTCGGCAAATGCGCCATCGCTTCTTCGGCGCTGCGGATCACCACGATGTCGAAATGTTCGACCCACTCGCCGCTCGGCGCGGCCGGCACCACATGCCAGTAGTCGTGCGGCTGCAGGAAGATCAAGCGCGGGCGGTCGCCGGGCGTGTACACCAACCAACTGCCGGGCGCGTGGGTCAACGGCAACCAGGCTTTGAATTGCGGATTGACCGCGTACGGATAATCGCGATCGTCGAACAATTGGTAGTGCAAGGTGCCGCTGGGCACCACCAGATGCGCGAAGCCGCCGCGTTCGAGGGCTGCATCGGCGCGGGCGCGGACGGTAGTGAGATGTTCGGCGTACAGCGAAGCGAGCGTGGCGGTCATGGCGACAATGCTCTCGGGGGAATGAACGGCTCGGCGACGGCGGTATGCCGTCGTGTTTTCGGAAACGCGGCGCGCGATGCGATCGCGAGCGCCGCGTCGTGCGTACTCAGTCGTATTCGGCGCCGGGCGATTCGATCCACCCGATCAAACGCTCGCGTTGATCGTCCGAAATCGCGATGAAACGGAACCCCGCCCACGCTTGGCCGAGCGCGGTGCCTCGATCGAGCCACAGCAGATGCGCGCCGAGTTCGAGGTCGAGGTCTTCCATGCCGGGAAGACGAAACCGGAATTGGTAGAGCGCGTCTTCGCTCAACGATGCGTTGGCGATCAGCAACAGGCCGCCTTCGGAGATGTTGCCGATGCGGCCGACCACTTCGTCGGTCATCGAATCGCTGACCAGCACGGTTTCGGCGATCTTGCGCCGCGGCGAACGCCGATATTCCTTTTTGTTCATCGCTGATGGCTCATCGTTTGTCGCCTTCCGTCGGCGGTGGCGCGGACTCGTCGCCGATCAATCCGAACGACGAGGCGTCGGATTCGTCGCGCGGCGCCGGTTTCGGCTGCGGCGCAAATGGCGAAGGCGGCGTGGGCTTCGGCGGCATGGGCTTCGGCAGCATGGGGTTCGGCGGCGGCGGGCTCGCGGGCGGCGAAGATGCGGCCGCCGCCGCGCGCGCCTGCGCAGCGGCGGTGGCACGCGCGCGCACCGACAAGGGATGCGGCGCGGATTCGTCGCCGATCAATCCGATCGGCGGCTCCGGCTCGCTTCGAGTCGGCTCGGGTCGGGTGGGAGCAGGCGGCCTCGGCGCCTGTGGAGCAGGCTTCGGCGGCGACGATGGACGCAGACCCACGGGCGCGGCGGGCGCCGATGCGGTC
>JADZBF010000187.1 GCA_020852215.1 Lysobacter sp.
AAGCGCCAGGTCCAGTTGTGGTCGCCGACGGTGCCGGGGACGTTCATGCGGTGGTCGAGGCCGAGGCCGAGGACGTCTTGCATTTGGTGTACGGCGATGTTCGCGACGGAGTTGCAGCAGGCGCGGATCATCGCCCAGTGGATGTCGGTGTCGTTCGCGGGGAGGTAGCTACCGGCGTAGCTGCGTTCGCGTTCGGTGGCGGTCTGCCACCAGCCGCGGACGGTGTGGTTGTCGTGGGTGCCGGTATAGGCGACGAAGTTGCGGCCCCAGTTGTGCGGCAGGAATTCGTCGGTGGCGTCGGTGCCGAAGCCGAACTGCAGGATCTTCATGCCGGGGAAGCCGCAGCCGTCGCGCAGTTCGAAGACGTCGGGCGTGATCAGTCCCAGGTCTTCGGCGACGATCGGCAGCGGACCGAGCACGCGTTCGATCGCGTCGAACAAGGCTTTGCCTGGACCGGGCCGCCACACGCCTTCTTCGGCGGTGGGACAGGAGGCGGGAATTTCGTAGTAGCCGGCGAAGCCGCGGAAGTGATCGATGCGGAACACGTCGGCTTGATGCAGCGCGCGACGCAGACGTGCGGTCCACCACGCGAAATCTTCCTTCGCCATGCGGTCCCAGCGATACAGCGGATTGCCCCAGCGTTGGCCGGTCGGCGCCATCGCGTCGGGCGGACAACCGGCGACGGCGGTGGGTTGATAAGCCTCATCGAGAAAATACAGGTCCGGGCGCGACCAACAATCGGCGCTGTGATGCGCGATGAAGATCGGCAGGTCGCCCATGATCGCGACGCCGCGTTCGTTGGCGTAACGTTTCAACGCGGCGGCTTGCGTATCGAAGCGCCATTGCACGAACGACCAGAAGCCGATTTCGTCGGCGTGCGTCTTGCGCGCGGCGGCGAGCGCGGCGGCTTCGCGCGTGCGCAGCGCCTGCGGCCACAGCCACCAGGGTTGGCCCTTGTGCGCAGTTTCCAGCGCCATGAATAGGGTGTAGTCGTCGAGCCAACTCGCCTGCGCTTGCGACCACGCGGCGAACGCATCGCGCTCGCTGCGATCGTTCTTCGCGACGAAGCCGGCGTAGGCCGCGCGCAATTGCTGTTGGCGCCAGGTCACGACGCGGCCGAAATCGACATGATGCGGATCGAAACCCTCTTCGGGTAACGCGGGCGGCGCCAGCCAACCGGCGGCGATCATCGGTTCCAACGCCACCATCAGCGGACTGCCGGCGAACGCGGAGACGCTTTGGTACGGCGAATTGCCCGGGCCGATCGGCGTGGTCGGCAACCACTGCCAAATGCGTTGGCCGGCGGATTGCAGCCAATCGACGAAACGATACGCGTCCGGGCCGAAATCGCCGATGCCGTACGGGCCAGGCAGCGAGGTCACGTGCAGCAATACACCGGCCGCGCGTTGTTGAAGGTCGATCATCGATGAATCTCCTGAGAATGCGTAGTGTGCCGCAGGCGGGCGCTTCGGAGCAGCACCACACTGCGTGCGGGAATTTCGAAGATGTCTTCGGGCATGCCTTCGATGCCGTGCGTCATATCGGATGCATCGTCGCGTTGGCGCGCGACACTGCTGTCGATGGCGATGCGCCAAGGGCCATGCGGAAACCGAAAGCGCGCCGGCTGCGGGCCGGGATTGAAGGCGATGCTCCAGCGCGGCGGCGAGTCGGCATCGGCGGCGAGTTGGCAGGCGAAGGCGTACGCCTGCGTATCGTGCCAATCGTCGACTTGCATCGCTTCGCCGTCGGGACGCAGCCAATGCAACGCGGGTTCGTCCGCGCGCGGCGCGGTCGAGAACCAGCGCGGATGGCGCAGCAACGGGTCTTCGCGACGCAAGGCGATCAGCCGCGCGACGAAATCGATGTCGTCGGTGTCGTCCGACGTGTCGTCGCTGATGCACGACCAATCCAACCAGCCCGTCGAGTTGTCTTGGCAATACGCGTTGTTGTTGCCGTGCTGACTGTTGCCGAATTCGTCGCCCGCGCACAGCATCGGTGTGCCTTGCGCGAGCAGCGTGGTGGCGAGCAGCGCACGGCGCACGCGGCGACGCGTGTCGATTACGGCGTGGTGATCGCTCGGGCCTTCGATACCGAAATTCGCGCAGACTTCGTGCGAATGACCGTCGCGATTGTGTTCGCCGTTGGCGAGATTGTGCTTCTCGCGATACGTCACGACATCGGCGAGCGTGCGGCCGTCGTGCGCAGCGACGAAATTCACGCTGGCGCTGGGCAAACGATGGCCGTGATGGAACACGTCGCTCGACGCGGTAAAGCGCCGCGCGAATTCGCTGCGGCCGATGTCGCGGCCGTGATGCGCGTCGTGGCCGAGCCAATAGCTGCGCACCGCGTCGCGGAAACGATCGTTCCATTCGGCGAAGCGTCCGGGCAAGCGGCCGAGTTGATAGCCGTCGTGCCCGCAGTCCCAGGGCTCGGCGATCAGATGCGCCTGCGCGAGCGTCGGGTCTTGCCGCAAGGCGACCCAGAACGGCGCGGACGGATCGAAACCGTGTCGCGTGCGGCCAAGCGCGGGCGCGAGATCGAAACGGAAACCGTCCACGCCCATCACCTCGACCCAATATCGCAGCGAATCGAGCACGAATTGCGTCGTGCGCGGATGGATCGCGCGTAGTGTGTTACCGCAACCGCTGCTGTTTTCGTAGCGGCTGCGATCGTCGGGCATCAACCGATACCAACTCGCGTTGTCCAAGCCGCGGAAGGAAATGGTCGGCCCGGCTTCGTCGCCCTCGGCGGTGTGGTTGTAGACCACGTCGAGCACCACCTCGAAACCCGCGTCCTGCAGCGCAGC
>JADZBF010000188.1 GCA_020852215.1 Lysobacter sp.
CGACCAATACTCGCCGCCCATCGTCAGCCCAAGCGCGATATCCGAGACCAGCATCGCGATCAGCGGCACCGCCACAGCCCAGGCGCGGTGGGCGAAATACGCGCCGCCGAACAGCGCGATGGCTTCGACCGGCGAGAAATTCGGCGGATGCGGCAGCAATCGGCTCAGCGCGGCGAGCAAGATCATGCCCACGAGCAGCAGCGGGCCGGGCGCGAGCAGGGTCGAGGAGCGAGTTTCGGTCTTGGCGGTCATTGGATTGGAAAGGCGAGAGCTGGCGGGCAGAGGCGTTAGCATAACGCAATGTCCGCACCCGCCCCCCCGCCCGAAGGGCTATTTCATCCGATCGCGATCGTCGGCGGCGGCCTCGTCGGCGCCAGTCTCGCCATCGCGCTCGACCGCATCGGCGTCGATGTCGGCCTGCTGGAAGCCGCGCCGCCCGGCGCGTTGCCGGCGGTGTTCGACCAGCGCAACCTGAGTTTCGCCGAAGCCACCGTTCACGCCTTGACCGCGCTCGACGTACTGCCGCGGCTGCGCGCGCCGACCGGCGCCATCGCCCGCATTCACATCAGCCGCCGCGGCGATTTCGGCCGCGTCGCGTTGAACGCCGCCGACTACGGCCGCGCCGCATTCGGCCGCGTGGTGGTCGCGCGCGATTTCGGCGATGCGCTCGAAGCCAAGCTGCAGACCTTGAGCCGATTGCGCCGTTACCGACCGGCGCGGTTTCTCGGTTTCGGCGAAATGGCCGGAACGGCGAGCGACGGCGGACGCGTCGTGCGCGCGCAGGGCGCCGATGGCGAGTTCGCGCTGCGCGCCAAACTTGTGGTGGGCGCCGACGGCACCGCCAGCGGTGTGCGCGACGCGCTCGGCATCGCCAGCGACGCGCACGATTACCTGCAGACGCTGTTCGTCGCGCGCCTGCGCTGCGAACGCGCGCCGGACGGCACCGCCTACGAACGTTTGACCGATCACGGCCCCACCGCGCTGCTGCCGCGCGGCGACGGCCATTACGGCGCGATCCACGGCGTCGCCCGCGACGAGGCCGACGCCGTGGCCGCGCTCGACGATGCGGCCTACGTCGAGCGCTTGCAGCATGTGTTCGGTTGGCGCGTCGGACGGATGCTGTCGGTCGGCCCGCGCAGCGCGTACCCGATCGCGCGTGTGTTGGCGCGCGAGATCGTCGCGTCGCGCGCAGCGGTGATCGGCAACGCCGCGCAGACGCTGCATCCCATCGGCGCGCAGGGCTTCAATCTCGGCCTGCGCGATGCGCTGACCCTGGCCGAATGCATCGCCGAACATCGCGCTGACCCCGGTGCGGAGGCTGCGCTCGCGCGCTACGCGCAGCGCCGCCGCGAAGACCGCGAACGCACCATCGCGTTCTCCGATGGTTTGGCGCGCGCCACGTCCAATCCCGGGTCGCTGATGCGCCCGCTGCGAAGCCTCGGCCTGTTCGCGCTGGATCGCGACGATGCGCTGCGCGCACAGGTCGTGGCCGGCGCGATGGGCTACCGCGGCGATGTACCGGCGCTGTGTCGAGCGGAGGTCGCATGAGCATGTCTTCGAACAGTTCCATGAACACCCCCACGAAACGCATGCGCGGCGGTCGCGCCGATGTCGCCATCGTCGGCGGCGGTGTGGTCGGCGCCGCCTGCGCGTTGGCGCTGGCGCAACAAGACTTGCATGTCGTTTTGATCGAAGCGCAGGAACCCGCGCCGTGGTCGGTGGACGCGCCCGATTTGCGCGTCTACGCGTTCGCGCCCGACAATGCCGCGCTGCTCGATGCCGTCGGCGCGTGGTCCGCGATCCGCGAAGCGCGCGCGCATCCCTACACGCGGATGCGGGTGTGGGACGCGGCCGGCGGCGACGAACTGCGTTTCGACGCCGACGAGTTCGCCGCGCCCCAACTCGGTTGGATCTTCGAGAACGCGCTGCTGCAGGATCGTCTGTGGACGGCGTTGCGATGCTCCAGCGTCACGGTGCGTTGCCCCGCGCGCGTCGAGGCGTTCGAACAGAGCGACGACGGCGTGGCGCTCACGCTCGACGATGGCCTACACGTGGAGGCGAACATCGCCATCGCCGCCGACGGCGGCGCGTCGAAATTGCGCGAGCTCGCGGGGATCGCGGTGCAGCGCCACGATTACGGCCAATCCGGCGTGGTCGCCTTCGTCGCCACCGAACGTCCGCACGAAAACACCGCATGGCAACGGTTTTTGCCGACCGGCCCGCTCGCGTTTTTGCCGTTCGCGCCGTTGCCGAGTTGTGCGACGCCCAGTTCGATCGTGTGGACCCTGCCGGAGCAGGAAGCCGCGCGCGTCGTGTCGCTCGACGACGATGCGTTTTCGGTCGAACTCACCCGCGCATTCGCCGGGCGCTTGGGCGAAACGCGGCCGCTGTCGAAGCGCGTCGCGTTCCCGCTGCGCCGACAACTCGCCGAACGTTTCCTCGCCGGCCGCGTGCTGACCATCGGCGACGCCGCGCACATGGTGCATCCGCTGGCGGGGCAGGGCGTGAACCTCGGTCTGCGCGATGTCGCTGCGCTACGCGACCTTGTGGTCGATGCGAAACAGCGTCGTGTCGATTGGACCTCGCCGCATCGCCTCGCGCGCTGGGCGCGTTTGCGTCGCAGCGACAGCGTGGCCTCGGCCTACGCCTTCAGCGCGATCAATCGTGTGTTCTCGAACGACGACCTCGCCGCCACCTTGCTGCGCGGCCGCGCGCTCGGTCTCGCCGGCAAACTCGCGCCGCTCAACCGCGCGTTGTGGAGACATGCGGCGGGGGTGTGATGACGCCGCGAGTGCGAACGAATCCGTCTGCGACGAGGTCGGCCAGCGCCTCGCTCACGTGCTCGCTAATTCGCGTAACTTCAACACCGTCGCCCAATTGCGCGTGGTGACGCGCTCGCGGTGTTTCGCGCCAATCAAGGTTTCGGCGAGACGACTTTCGGAGATGCCGTTCGGGCACCAGAGATAGCAGGCGCGTGCGCCGACGGCGAAGTCCTCGTCCGGAAATTCGCGACGCAGAGCGTCGAGCGGTTTGGGATCGGCGCCGGTCATGAAAAACCCTACGAGAAAGCGCGACGGGTCGTCGATGCGCGCGGCGAAAGGGTTCTC
>JADZBF010000189.1 GCA_020852215.1 Lysobacter sp.
AGCCGCTCTGCCTGAGGTGGGGCAAGGTGGCCGTGCATCGCGCTGCGATGGGCGTGATGGCCGCCGCGTATCTGTTCACCGCGCTCGGCTCGCAAAACGAAGTCTTTTACTATCTGGGGATGCTGTTGTGCGGTATCGGCTGGTCATCGCTGATTTCCATCGTGTTCGCGATCTTTTCCGAATCGGTCGACGCCAACGCGATGGGCGTGAACATGGGCGTCTTCAATTCGAGTCTCGTGTTGCCCGCGCTGGCGGTGCCGGGATTGCTGAAGCTGTCGGACGCACTCGAACAACACCGCTGGATGTTCCTGCTCTTCGCCCTGAGTCTTGCGGTGTCTTTCGCGTTCTGGTGCGCGGTGTCGGAGCGGCCATCCGCGAGTGGCCGTGAGGCATAAGGCGTGCGATGGGGCATGTCCGAAGGGATCGGATTGGCTTCGATAAGCTCCCTGGCGACTTACCTTCGTCTGAAGTTCCGCTATTGCGGTCGAAATAGTATCGATATTGGTTGCGAGACGTCTCCGACATGATGCCGCGAGGCGGCAAACTGCCTCGCATGTCGATCACGCATTCCCCTCCCGCGGCCGCTCCAGATTCGCCCAATCCCTGGTGGCGCGGCGCCGTGCTGTACCAGGTCTATCCGCGCAGCTTCGCCGACAGCGATGGCGACGGGATCGGCGACCTGCGCGGATTGACCGAACGCTTGCATTACATCGCGGATTTGGGCGTCGACGGGCTTTGGATCAGCCCGTTTTTCCCCAGCCCGATGCGCGATTTCGGCTACGACGTCAGCGATCATCGCGGCGTCGATCCACGGTTCGGAACCTTGTCGGATTTCGACGCCTTGCTGGCGCGGGCGCATGCGCTAGGGCTCAAGGTGGTGATCGACCAAGTGTGGAGCCACACCGCCGCCGAGCACCCGTGGTTCATCGAGAGCCGCAGCGACCGCGACAACCCCAAAGCGGATTGGTACGTCTGGGCGGACCCCAAACCTGATGGCAGCGCGCCGAACAACTGGCAGAGCTGGATGGGCGGGCCGGCCTGGCGCTGGGAACCTCGGCGTCGGCAGTACCATCTGCACAACTTCCTGCCGCAAATGCCGGACCTCAATTTCCATTGCCCGGCGGTGCAGGAGGCGATCCTCGAGATCGCGCGTTTTTGGCTGGATCGCGGCGTCGACGGGTTCCGCCTCGATACCGCCAATCTCTATTTCCACGACTGTTCGCTGCGCGATAACCCGCCGCAGCCGTCTGAGCGTGCGGGCGATTCGCCGGTGCTGATGCAGCGGCATCTGCACAATGCCGATCAGCCGGAGACGCTGGCGTTTCTCGAACGACTTCGCGCGACGATGGACGCTTACGGCCGCGGCGAGCGCATGGCGGTGGGCGAGATCGGCGGCGTCGATGGGCTGCGGACGATGCAGGACTACACGTCCGGCGATCGACGCCTTCACACGGCCTACTCGTTCGGATTTCTCGGCGCGCGGCCCGATGCGGTGGCGGTGGCGGCGCAACTGTCGCCGTGGCAGGACAGCGACGGCTGGCCGAGCTGGGCGTTCTCGAACCACGATGCGCCGCGTGTGGCCTCGCGCTGGGGCGCACGGACCGCGCGCGCGTTCGATTTCGGCGCGCAGTCCCGCGCTGCGGACGAGGTGAGCGATGCGCTGCCGCCCGAAACCTGGATGGCGCTGCTGCTCTGTCTGCGCGGCACGATCTTCCTGTATCAGGGCGAGGAACTGGGCCTCCCGCAAAGCGAGATTCCCTTCGAGCTGATGCAGGATCCGTTCGGTATCGCCAACTGGCCGTTGAATCCGGGCCGCGATGGTTGTCGCACGCCGATGCCCTGGCAGGGCGATGCGCCGAACGCCGGCTTCAGCGCGGGAACGCCGTGGCTGCCGATCGATCCCGCGCACGTGGAGTTGGCGGTGGATCGCCAGCACGCGAATACGCGATCGATGCTGCAGACCGCGCGGCGATTGATCACGCTGCGTCGACGGCTTGTTGCGTTACGCGACGGCGATTCGGACATCCTGCACGCGGACGGCGCCGCACTGCTGATCCGCCGACGTTGTCCGCAGCAGACGCTGTGGGCCGCGTTCAACCTCTCGACACAAGGGCAGGCGATCTCCATGCCCGAACCCGTTGCCGATGTCCCCGTTTGGCAATTCGGCGGCGCGCTGCTGCACGACCGACACCTCTATTTGCCTGGCGGCGCCGTCTGGATCGCCGTCGACCCTCCGAGCCCGACATGAACGCACTCGACGATCTTTATCCCCTCAGCGCCGAACAGATCGCCGGATTCCGCCGCGACGGTTTCATCAAACTCAAGGACGTGTTCGACGCGCACACGCTGACCCGCTACAGCCGTGAGATCACGCGACTCACCATCGAACTCAATACCGAGCGACGGCCGCTGGAAGAACGCGGCACCTACGATCGCGCGTTTCTGCAGGTGATGAATCTGTGGGAACACAGTCCGTTGGTCGGCCGTTTCGTGATGGGGCTGCGATTGGCGCGGATCGCCGCGGAATTGCTGCAGGTGGAAGGCGTGCGGCTCTACCACGATCAATCGCTGTACAAGGAACCCGGCGGCGGCATCACACCGGCTCATGCCGATCAATATTACTGGCCGCTCGCCAGCGACCGCACGATCACCGCATGGGTGCCGCTGCAACCGGTTCCGCAGGACATGGGGCCGCTGGGTTTCTACGCGCGCAGCCAATCGGTCGCCTTCGGCCGCGATCTGGGCATCTCCGACGAGAGCGAAGAGAAGATCAGCGCGAACATGACGGCGCACGGTTTCGCATTCGAGAGCGGCGGTTTCGATCTCGGCGAAGTCAGCTTTCATCTCGGTTGGACCTTCCACAAGGCCGGCGCGAATCTGAGCGACCGTCCGCGTTCGGTGATGACCATCATCTACATGGACGCCGACATGCGGCTCACCGAAGCCTTGAATCCGATTCAGGCCAACGATCGCGACCAATGGTGCCCGGGCGTACAGCCGGGGCAGACGATCGATACGCGCAAGAATCCGGTGATCTGGAGGCGCGCTTGAACGCGATTGCGGTGCGTGTCGCGCTGGCGCTGTGCTTGTTGTCGCCGCCGGCATTTGCGCGATCGCTCACCGACTTCGTCGATCCCTTCATCGGCACCGACGGCACCGGTCACACGTTTCCAGGCGCATCGATGCCGTTCGGCATGGTCCAGCCCAGCCCGGACAACGCCGATCGCGGCTGGAGCTACAGCAGCGGTTATCAGTATCGCGCGCCGAAGATTCTCGGTTTCTCGAACACTCACATCAGCGGTGCAGGCATCGGCGAACTGGGCGATGTGCTGCTTCAACCTTCGCAGGGCGAAGCGTGGGATGACCAGACCGTCGATTTCGCCAGCGCGTACGACAAACGCAGCGAAACCGCGCGCCCGGGTTATTACGCGGTGACGCTGCGCGATCGCGGCGTGCGTGTGGAACTTACCGCCAGCGACCGCGTCGCGTTCCAGCGCTATACCTTCGATCATCCGGGCCGCGTGCAGGTGCTGGTGGATATGCAGCACGGCATTCTCTTCGGCGAAGGG
>JADZBF010000190.1 GCA_020852215.1 Lysobacter sp.
CGAACTCGCCTTTCGGCGCTTCGACCGCGCTGTAGGTTTCGCCCGCCGGCACGCTGTAGCCTTCGCTGAACAGCTTGAAGTGATGGATCAACGCTTCCATGTCGTCTTTCATGGATTCGCGGCTCGGCGGTGCGACTTTGTAGTTGTCGATCATCACCGGCCCGGCGTTGGTCTTCAGCCACTTCACGCACTGTTTGATGATACGGTTCGATTCGCGCATCTCCGCGACGCGCACCAGATAACGGTCGTAGCAATCGCCGTTGACGCCCACCGGAATGTCGAAATCGACTTCGGCGTACTTCGCGTACGGTTGTTTTTTGCGCAGGGCCCAGGCGATGCCGGAGCCGCGAATCATCGGGCCGGTCATGCCCCAGGCCAAGGCCTGCTCCGGCGGGATCACGCCGATATTGACCGTGCGCTGTTTCCAGATGCGGTTATCGGTCAGCAGCGTCTCGTATTCGTCGACGCGCTTGGGGAAATCGTCGGTGAAGGCGTCGAGATAATCGAGCATCGAGCCTTCGCGCCATTCGTTGAAGCGCTTGAGCTTCTCGCCCTTGCGCCACGGCGATTCGCGGTACTTCGGCATCTTGTCGGGCAGATCGCGATAAACGCCGCCGGGGCGGTAATAGGCCGCGTGCATGCGCGCACCGGACACCGCTTCGTAGCAATCCATCAATTCTTCGCGTTCGCGGAAGGCGTACAGGAACACCGCAATCGCGCCGAGATCGAGCGCATTGGAGCCGATCCACATCAAGTGATTAAGGATGCGGGTGATTTCGTCGAACATCGTGCGGATGTACTGCGCGCGTTCCGGCGCTTCGATGCCCATCAGGGTTTCGATCGCACGCACGTATGCGTGTTCGTTGCACATCATCGACACGTAGTCGAGGCGATCCATGTAGCCGATCGATTGATTGAACGGCTTGGATTCGGCGAGTTTTTCGGTACCGCGATGCAGCAGGCCGACGTGCGGATCGGCGCGTTGGACGATTTCGCCGTCCATTTCGAGAATCAAACGCAGCACGCCGTGTGCGGCCGGATGTTGCGGGCCGAAGTTCAGCGTGTAATTGCGGATTTCTTGCTTGGATTCGGCCGCATTGCTGGCCAAACCTTCGCTGGCGGGATGCGCGGCGCTCATTTCGATGCCTCCGCTTTGCGCGTCGCCTGTTCGGCGGACGCCGTCGCGAACCGGGCATCGTCGCGAATCACGCGCGGCACGCCGACGCGCGGCTCGACGGAAGTGACGGGCTCGTACACCACGCGCTTCTTCTCGGCGTCGTAACGCACTTCGACATTGCCGATCAACGGGAAATCCTTACGGAACGGATGACCGACGAAACCGTAATCGGTGAGGATGCGGCGCAGATCCGGATGACCTTCGAAAATCACGCCGAACAGATCGAACGCCTCGCGCTCGAACCAGTTGGCGACCGGCCAAATATCCGTCAACGACGCGACGATGGGCAGATCGTCGTTTTGCGCGAAGGTCTTCACGCGCAGACGGCGATTGCCCTGCACCGACAGCAGTTGCGCGACCGCGGCGTAGCGGCGCTGCGGCACCGGTTCGACCGCTTGATCCTCGAACGCATCGGCTTCGCGAGTGGTGGTCTCGCCGTATTTGAAACGACCGACGCCGCGCCCTTCGACGCCGCGGCTGAAGCCTTCGGAAGACACCTCGGTGTCCCACTCGTCGCTGCCATAGCCGAGATAATCGACGCCGCAAAGATCGACGAGCGATTCGAAGCCGAATTCCTCGCGAATCGCGAGACAACCGACATGCCAATCGCCACCCGGGAATTCGATGCCGACTTCTCCGCGCGGTTCGCAGACGGTGACGACAGCGGCGGGAAAACGCGCGCGCAGGCGATCGGCGAAAGCGTGTGCGGACGTGACCGTTACGGAGCCGCTCATCAGTAGACGCCCTGCTTGTCGTCGCCGAAATTGGTGCCGCGGCGGATTTTCTTCTGCAACTGCAGAATGCCGTAGACCAAGGCTTCGGCGGTCGGCGGGCAACCCGGCACGTAAATATCCACCGGCACCACGCGATCGCAACCGCGCACCACCGAATAGGAATAGTGGTAATAGCCGCCGCCGTTGGCGCAACTGCCCATCGAAATCACCCACTTGGGGTTGGGCATCTGGTCGTAGACCTTGCGCAGCGCCGGGGCCATTTTGTTGACCAGGGTGCCGGCGACGATCATCACGTCCGATTGGCGCGGCGACGGACGGAACACCACGCCGTAACGGTCGAGGTCCAGACGCGCCGCGCCGGCCTGCATCATTTCCACCGCGCAGCAGGCCAGACCGAAGGTCATCGGCCACATCGAGCCGGTACGCGCCCAGTTCCACAACACGTCCATGCTGGTGGTGACGAACCCCTGCTCCAGCAACGGATTGCCTTCGTGGCCGAGCAGGCTTTCGGGGCGCAGGATGTCGTCGACGCGCCCGTCGGGAATCGGGTTATTGGCGAAATCCGCCAACTTCTGCAGGGGATTGGAGGCGCCCATTCAGATCATGCTCCTGTGAGCCGTGCACCCGCGAAATATGTCGGTCGGCGTATGTGTCTTCGTCGTGGTCGCGCTCATTCCCAATCCAACGCTCCGCGTTTCCAGACGTAGACGAAGCCGATCACCAGCAGGCCGAGGAAGACGCCCATTTCGATCAGACCGAACGTACCGAGGTCGCGAAAGATCAGCGCCCACGGATACACGAAGGCGATTTCCAGATCGAAAACGATGAAGAGGATGGCGATCAGGTAATAGCGCACGTCGAACTGCATGCGCGCGTCTTCGAAAACGTTGAAGCCGCATTCGTAAGGCGAAAGTTTTTCGGAGCTCGGCCGCCGGGGGCCAAGGACATTGCCGATGACGATGAGCGCGACGCCGATGACGGCGGAGACGATCAGAAACAGCAGGGTCGGCAAGTATTCGGCCAGCACGCGTTGTTCTCTCGGCGTTGCGTCGTTTCCGACGTTTCTGACGCAGCGCCCCGAAGTGCGGCGCCCCGGTGCCGCGAGAGATTCGAACCGTTCGGCCCGAGCGAGGCGTGCGCAAAGCGCATGCTCGCGGAACACCGACCGGAACGACGAACCTCTTCGACTCCGGGCCCGCGCATCGCTGCGCGGATCCGTCGTGAATGGTGCCCAAGGGGGGACTCGAACCCCCACGACTTACGTCGCTACCACCTCAAGGTAGTGCGTCTACCAATTCCGCCACCTGGGCAATGGTGCGCTTCGCATCGCATCGGAGACGAAGCCGGTCAATTGTAAAGGATGCGATGGAAAAGTCCGAGCCCTTCCGTACATCCGAGGCGAGATCCGACGCCTTTTGCGCGTTACGGACGGCGGGCCATCCGTCGGCGCGGAGATCGATTCGCATTCGGCGCGCGAATGCGATGCCACGATGCGCGATCAGCCGCCTTGTTTCGGGGCCTGTTTCGCGGGTGCGGACTGAGCGGGCACCGGCTGGGCAGGCACGGGCTGAGCAGGCAACGGCTGCGCGTTCGTCGGCTGGGCCGGCGTCGGCGCTGCGGTGGGGACCGGCAAGACCTGCGTCGGCGCGGGCGCGTTCGGCACGGAAGACGGGGTCGCGCTCGGAATCGCACTTGGAATGGCCGGAACCGCCGGCGTCTTCTCGCTCGGCTTCGCGCCGGCGTCGGACATCAAACCGGCGTCTTCTTTGCTCGGCGTGGCCGGCTTCGCGGAATGCGTCGCGTACCACGCCATGTACAGGCTGATCCCGAAAAACAGGATCGCCAGCCATTTCGTCGCTTTGGACATGAAGTTGGACGCGCCGCGCGAGCCGAACACCGTCGCGGACGCGCCTGCGCCGAAACCGGAGCCGGCCTGGGCGCCCGCGCCGCGCTGCATCAGGATCAACGCGATCATCGAAATCGCGATCAGGACGTAAATGACATTCAGGATCAACATGATGGAAGTTCGGCTCGAACAAGGGCTTTCGGGGCGACGCGAAGGTCGGGGCGGCGCCGGATTCGGGCGTCGCGACGGAGACGACGGGGTGCGCTTCGCGGCCGTCTCGAACGATGGGCCGCAGGGCTCGTGCCGTTTATCCGCGTCGCGCCGCGACGATGGCGAGGAAGTCGGCCGCGACCAGAGAGGCGCCGCCGATCAACCCACCGTCCACGTCGGGCTGCGAGAACAGCTCGACCGCGTTGTCCGGCTTGCAACTGCCGCCGTACAGGATCGGCAGCGAGCCGGCGATTGTAGCATCGCGCGCGGCGACCTCGCCACGAATGAAGGCGTGGGTGTCCTGGGCCTGGGCGGGGCTGGCGGTGCGGCCGGTGCCGATGGCCCAGACCGGTTCGTAGGCGATCACCGCCCCGGCGAAGGCCTGCGGCCCGGCGGCCTCGAAGATCGCGCCGATCTGCTTCTCGAGGCGGTACTCGGTTTGGCCGGCCTCGCGCTCGTGCAGGGATTCGCCGATGCACAGGATGGGCACCAACCCGGCGTTCTTGGCGGCGACGAACTTCCGGGCGATCAGCGCATCGTTCTCGCCGTGGTACTGACGGCGCTCGGAATGCCCGACCAAGCCGTAACGGGCACCGATGTCCGCCAGCATGCCCGCCGACACCTCGCCGGTGAACGCGCCCTTTTCGTTGGCGCTCACGTCCTGGGCGCCGAAGTCCAGCTTCTCGCCTTGGAAGCTCGCGATCAGCTCGCCCAGATACGGCGTCGGCGGCAGCAGCACGATGTCCACGCCCTCGGCGGGCGCTCCGGCCAGCACATCGCGCACCAAATCGTGGGCGAAACTGCG
>JADZBF010000191.1 GCA_020852215.1 Lysobacter sp.
ACGCGGGATCGGCGGCTGTGTCATCAAATGCGGCATCGAACGCGGCGACGCAGGCCGCGGCTTTTCCGTTCGGCAAGGCCAGCACCACCGCGTCCGCGCCGAGGGCCGGCAAAGTCTCGTTCGACGGCGAGGTGTAGCGCAGTTCGCCGCGGTAGCTGTCGACGTGCGCATCGAGGCGCTGGCCGTCGAGTTCGCGCGAGCCCACGTACGCCAATTCGAGATGCGGATGTGCAGCGATCAAGCGAATCAATTCGCCGCCGACATACCCGCGCGCGCCCACGATACCGACTCGTAACTTCGACGCGCTCATGTCGCGAGCCCTCCCAACTTTTCTTCCAAGCGTACACGCAACGCAGGCCATTCGGCGCGCAGAATCGAATAAACGACGGTGTCGCGCAGGGAACCGTCGCGATGGCGCATATGCGCGCGCAGCGTGCCGTCGCGCTTGGCGCCCAGGCGTTCGATCGCCGCCTGCGAACGCAGGTTTTCGTGGCTGGTTTCGAACGTCACCGACTCGCAGGCCATCGCATCGAACGCATTCGCGAGCAGCAATAATTTCGCCTCGGTATTCAAAGCCGTTCGCTGCGCGCGCGATGCGTACCAGGTGTAACCGATCTTGACTCGCGGCACGCTGCGATCGACATCGTAATAGCGCGTGCTGCCGACGACGATGCCCTCGGCATCGAGCACCGCGAACGGCCACGCGACGCCCGCATCGCGCTGCGCGAGCCCCGCGTCGATGTAGGCCTCGGCTTCGACCGGCTGCGGACCCGGCACGCTGGTGTAGCGCAGTGTCCACAACGCGCCGTCGGCTGCGGCCTTGCGTAACGCATCCGCGTGATCGGCGTACAGCGCGTCCAACCGCACATGACGACCGCGCAAGGTCGGCGGCGACCATGCCGATACGAGCGAATTCGCGGTCGCTTCGTGCATTGTCATCGTTCAATCCGTCAACGTCGCCGGCCGCTGCCGACAATGTTCGAGGCAAGCGCGGATCGTCGCGATGCCGTCGCCGTCCACATCGCCCAGCCCGTACCAATATGCGCGCCAGCGCGATTGACGAACGCTGCCTTCGGCTTCGGCGTCGTAGAAACCGTTGACCGGATTGCCGTGGCGCGAACGCCAGAACAAGCGCGGCTGCGCATCGCGCATCAATTGCCACACCGCGCGACCGAGGCCTTCGCCCTGCGCATCGTCCAAGACCGCGAATTTATCGAGGTAAGGCACGCCGCCTTCTTCGGTGAGGATCACCGCCGCGCGATAGTTTTCGCTCACGAAGGCGTGATGCAGCCGCGTTCGTTCGAAGTAATCCGGCACCAGCTTGCGACCGAACGCCGATTCGATGAGCTCACGCAAACGCGGTTGGTCGATCGCGTCCCACGAGGTCGCCTGCAGCACGCGTTCGCCGCGCCGCACAAGCGTGCCAGAACCTTTGTGCGTGAACAATTCCTTCGCCAATTCGTCCGGGCGCGTGATCGACACCGACGAGGACAGCGGCAGCGCATCCAGCAGCGACTTGATCTGCTCGATCTTCACCCGCATGCCGCCGTTGATCCACGGCTGCGCCATCAGCGTGTCGTATTCGGTCGAGAGATTGATCGAATCGATCACCTTGCCTTCGCCGTCGAGCAAACCGCCGGTGCCGGTGAGGAACACGATTGTGTACGGCTGCAGTTTCTGCACCAATTCGTTCGCGGCGAAGTCCGCATTGACGTTGAGGATCTGTCCGCCCGCGGTTTCGCCGAGGCTGGCGATCACCGGGATCGAACCGGCTTGCAAACTGGCGTAAATCGGCGCGAGATCGACTTCGCGCACTTCGCCGACCAAGCCGTAGACCTCGCGATCGAGATAATCGGCCTCGAACACGCCGCTCACGATCGAGGTGGCGCGCGCGTCCTGCGCCTGCAGCGCTTCGACCAACTTCAGATTCTGCGCATGGAACACGCGGCGCACGATGGCGAGCGCTTCCGGCGAAGTCACACGCAAGCCATCGACAGTCCGCTTGACGATGCCCGCGGCGGACAACTCCTCGTCGAGCTGCGGCCCGGCGCCGTGAATCACGATGGGCGTGAGCCCCACATCCTGCAGGAAGGCGAGCGACGAGGTCAGCGCATCGAGATCGTCGCGCAGCACCGCGCCGCCGACTTTCACCACCGCGAATCGCGCGGCGTCGAGCTGCGAGAAGCGCTTGAGGTATTGCGAAATTTCTTTCGCGCCGGTCATGCCCGACAGCAGGCGGACGATGGTCTGCCGCGTTTGCGGATCGTGGACTTTGTGATCGAAACCGCGCGGGTTGAAAACGGGGGTCATTGCGATGGTGTTCCGTCGAGAATGCGAACGATGGACGCGGCGTAGCGTTCGAGTTGATCGAGCGCGACCCATTCGTCGGCGGTGTGCGCCTGCGCGATGTCGCCCGGGCCGTACACGAAAGCGGTGAGACCGGCGGCGGAGAACAACGACGCTTCGGTCCAGAAATCGACCGCATTGCCGATCGGCAAGCCGAGTTCGTCGGCGAGATCGCGCGCGGCGAGGCGACGATTCTCGGCGCCCGCAACGTCGCCCGTCGGCAGCGATGGACCGCGGAAGATTTCTTCGTAATGCGCCAGCGCATCGTCTGCGGCGCAGGCGCGGAACTGCGCGTGCAACGTGTCGATATCGTGCGAAGGCAGCGGGCGAAACCCGAAGCGCACTTCGGCGCTGGGCGCGATCACGTTCGCCTTGATGCCGCCCTCGACGCGACCGATATTGAACCGCAGCCCGGTCAATCCGCCGAAACGGTTATGCGATTCCGCCTCGACCAGATCGAGCGCGCGTGCGCCCCAACGCATCGCATGATGCAGCGCATTGGCCTGCAGCGCGTTCGCGCCCGAGGCATGGC
>JADZBF010000192.1 GCA_020852215.1 Lysobacter sp.
AACGCGGCCGGCAAGGCATCGCCGCTTCCGCACATCGTTTCGCTCTTTTCGAGCGCACGCTTTTCCCACTCGCCGATGCTGCCGTCGTGGACGCGTTTCACCAGGAAATTGCGGCACCGGCCCGCGTGGGCGGTGATTTGTCGGCCGTTCTGGGCGGTCAATGCGATGGTTGCCATGGTCGCCTCAGTACGCCGAGTGTTCGTTGGCGCGAATCTGCTCGACCGTCACCTTGCCGCGCATCACGCGATACGCCCAACTGGTGTAGAACACGATGATCGGCATGAAAATCACAACCGCCCAGAACATCAAGCCGAGGGTGAGATGGCTGGATGTGCTGTCCCAGACCGTGAGGCTGGCGTTCGGGTGCGTGGAGGAGGGCATCACGAACGGGAACAGCGCCGCGCCGGCGGTGCCGATCACGCCCACGATCGAAAGCGACGACAGGACGAACGCGGTCAACGTGCGTTTCGCGCGCACGCTCCAAACGGCGAGCAGCGCGCCCGCGATGCCCAGCACCGGCAACAGCCAGATCGCGGGTTGGCGAGCGTAGTTCGTCCACCACGCGTCGGCGCTGCGCACGACGGTCTTCGCCAACGGGTCGGGCAGGGCATCGGTGGCGAGCATGCTGGTGATCGCATACCCCTCGATGCCGCCGAACCGCAGCCACAGGCCCGCGCCGACGAATGCGGCGATCATCAACAGCGCCGACCACGATGCGGCGCGAATCGTGCGGCGCTGAATGTCGCCCACGGTGCGGTGCGCCAGATACATGCCGCCATGCATGACGATCATCGTGCTGGAGACCACGCCGACCAACAGCGCGAATGGGTTGAGCAACGCCCAGAAACTGCCGGTGTAGGTGGAGATCAGGCTATCGTCGAATCCGAACGGCACACCTTGGAACAGATTGCCGAAGGCGACGCCGAAGATCAGCGGCGGCACCGCGCCGCCCACGAACAAACCCCAGTCCCAGGTTTTGCGCCAGGTCGCATTCTGGATCTTGCTGCGGTAGTCGAAGCCGACGGGACGAAAGAACAATGCCCACAGCACCGCCAGCATCGCCCAGTAGAAGCCGCTGAACGCGGTGGCGTAGACCAACGGCCACGCGGCGAAGATCGCGCCGCCGCCGGTGATGAACCACACTTGGTTGCCGTCCCAGTGCGGGCCGACGGTATTGATGACGACGCGGCGTTCTTCATCGTTCTTGCCGACGAAAGGCAACAAGGTGCCCACGCCCATGTCGTGGCCGTCCATGATGGCGAAGCCGACCAGCAGTACGCCCACCAGCAGCCACCAGATCAGTTTCAGAGTCTCGTAATCGAGCATGACGCGATCTCCTCAGGCGGGGGTCGCGGCATGCGCGACTTCGTTGTCGTAACGCCCGGTACCGAGACTCCCGGGGCCTTGACGTGCGAACTTGACCATCAGATACATCTCGACGATCAACAGCAGAGTGTAGAAGCCGATGAATCCGGCGAGCGAGCCGTAGAGGCTCTCCACCGATAACGTCGACACCGACATATGCGTCGGTAATACGCCGTAGATGGTCCACGGCTGGCGACCGTATTCGGCGACGAACCAGCCCAATTCGCTCGCGATCCACGGTACCGGCAGCATCCACAGCGCCCAGCGCAACAGCCAGCGCTGCTGACCGCAACGGCCGCGCAGCGTTTGCCAAAACGCCAAGGCGAACAGCGCCAACATCGCGAAGCCGGCGGCGACCATCAATCGGAACGACCAGAACATCGGCGCGACGCGCGGAATCGTGTCGTCGACCGCGCGCTGGATCATCTCGGGCGTGGCCTGACGCACATCGACGGTGTATTTCTTCAACAGCAGGCCGAAACCCAAGTCGGCTTTATGCGCTTCGAAGCGCGCTTTGGCCTCGGCGTCGTCGCGATGCTTGCGCAGGCGTTCCAATGCAGTCACCGCTTCGATGCCGCGCACGATGCGTTCGCGATTCTTTTCCTTGATCTCGATGATGCCGGGAATGGTTTCGGAGACCGAGCGGGTGCCGATCAAACCGAGCACCCAGGGGATCTGGATTTCCCAATCGTTGCGTTGCGCGCGTTCGTCGATGCCGGCGACCAACGCCAGCCCCGCGGGCGCCGGCTGCGTCTCCCACATCGCTTCCATCGCGGCCATCTTGGTTTGTTGCGCTTCGCCGACGGTGTAGCCGGACTCGTCGCCCAGCACGATGACCGACAGCACCGAGGCCAGTCCGAACGCAGCCGCGACGCGGAAACTGCGTTTGGCGAATTCGATATTGCGGCCCTTGAGCAGGTAGTACGCCGAGATCGACAGGACGAACATCGCGCCGGTCACGTAGCCGGCCGATACGGTATGCACGAACTTGGCTTGCGCGTCCGGGTTGAAGACGACGGCCCAGAAATCCACCATCTCCATGCGCATCGTGTGGTAACTGAATTCGGCGCCGACCGGATTCTGCATCCAGCCGTTGGCGATCAGAATCCACAGCGCGGACAAATTGGTGCCGACCGCCATCAGCAACGTCACCAGCAAATGCTGCGGCTTGCTCAGCCGATCCCAGCCGAAGAAGAACAGACCGATGAACGTCGATTCCAGGAAGAAGGCCATCAAGCCTTCGATCGCCAATGGCGCGCCGAAGATGTCGCCGACGTAGTGCGAGTAATAAGCCCAATTGGTGCCGAACTGGAATTCCAGGGTAATGCCGGTGGTCACGCCCAACGCGAAGTTGATCCCGAAGAGCTTGCCCCAGAAGCGTGTCATGTCTTTCCAGACGACCTTCCCGGTCATCACGTACACGCTTTCCATGATCACCAACAGCCAGGTCATGCCGAGCGTCAACGGAACGAACAGGAAGTGGTACATGGCCGTCGCCGCGAATTGCAGGCGCGACAGGTCGACGAGTTGTTCGGAAATCACTGCGGGCTCTCCTGCGTTCCGGGGTCGGACAAAAGTCGGGATGCCGCATCGCCCGTTCCGACATCGACGCGGGCGTCTCTGACGAACGTCCACCAGATCGCGAACAGCGCCACCAATTTGATGGCGACGATGGCGAAGAGGTGGTCGCGCAAGCGGAATGGACGTGACGGCATGACGTCAGTGACTACGCAGGGCGCGTGCCAAGTCGCGCGATAATTGAAAAGACTTTCAACTCAATGGGTTGCGCTCGTTCGGCTGGTGGTCGATTCCGATATTTCCGCCAAAATGGCAGTCATGGCAGAGAATTTATGCCACCATGACGGACGAGTCTGCCAAGGGCACCCGTTGTGGAACCACTCATCGCCGACCCCGCGATCGCGCAGTTGGTCGCTTATCTCGATAGCCTGCCGGAGCCGCATATCCTGTTCGATCGGCAGTACAGGATCGTCGCGGCGAATGCCGCCTATCGCGGCCGCTATGCCCCGACCGAGTCGGTGGTCGGGCGGACCTGCCATTTCGTATCGCATCGCTCGCATGTGCCCTGCGATCAGGCCGGCGAGTCCTGCCCCCTGGCGGAGGCGACGCGCAACAGGCGCCGCGAGAAAGTGGTGCATCTGCACCATGCCCAGGGCGGGCAGGAATACGTCAACGTCGAACTGACGCCGATTTTCGCCGCGGACGGCGAAGCGCGTTATTTCGTCGAAAAGATGGAGCCGCTGCGGGCGATCGCGTCGAGCGACTCCGAAAACCGCCTGGTCGGCAAGGCGCCCGCGTTCCGAAAGATGCTGGAGCGCGTGACGCGCGTCGGCGACAGCGACGCCAGCGTGCTGCTGCTCGGCGAATCGGGGACCGGCAAGGAACTGATCGCGCAGGCGCTGCACGAGATCGGTCCGCGCCGTGCCATGCCGTTCGTCGTCGTCGAGTGCGCGAATTTCACCGAAAGCCTGTTCGAAAGCGAACTGTTCGGTCACGAAAAAGGCGCATTCACCGGCGCGACGACCATGCGAAAGGGGCTGGTCGAAACGGCGGATGGCGGAACCTTGTTTCTCGACGAAGTCGGCGATATCCCGCTGACGATGCAGGTCAAGTTGCTGCGATTGCTGGAAACCGGCTGCTATCGTCGGGTCGGCGGTACGGAACTGCGTCATGCCGATCTGCGCATCGTGTCCGCGACCCATCGCGATTTGCGGCGAATGATCGCCGATGGCGCGTTCCGGCAAGACTTGTTCTATCGCCTGAGCACCTTTCCGATCCGCATTCCGCCACTGCGCGAACGGATGGAGGATATGGAGCCGCTCGTGCGCGCCTTGCTGCGGCGCATTTCGCCCCGACGCGAACTCGTCGTCGCGCCCGCGGCGTTGGAGTCGCTCAAACGCTACGACTATCCCGGCAACGTGCGCGAGTTGAGGAATATTCTGGAGCGTGCGGCGATCATGGCGGCCGATGTGCGGCTGGGCCAGGACCATATCGAGCAAGCGATGGACCCGGCCGTGTGGTTGCCTACCGACGCGCGTTTGGAAGTCGAGCGCGGCGATACGCCCCCCACGGCATCCGCCGTGCCGGCGACTCTCAAGCGCGCGGAGGCCGAGCGGCTCGAAGCGGTGGTGGCCGCGCATCACGGTACGCGCCGGGCGCTGGCCGCTAAGCTCGGCATCAGCGAGCGTACGCTCTACCGTCGGTTGGGCCGGAAGTCGGGCTGAGGCGCTTTCGCCGATTCCATAGATAATGCGTCGTGGGCTTCCCGACGGGGCGATGGGCGCCCGGACAGCGATGCGGGGCACGGGGCACGCTCGATCGCTTCGTCGATAGCGAATTCACCTGTAAGATCAACCCCCTAGACTACTTTCTTAAGGTGCCTCACACAGTGGCCCGCGACATGACCGAACGCAGCGGCAAAGCCAAACGTCGCGAACCTGTTCAGACGACGGCGCCGAACCCCCGGCGCCAGCGCCTCGTGCGCGACATCGCGATGATCGTCATTGCGCCGTTTCTGCTCTATCTGCTGGTCACGCTGTTCACGTATTCCCCCGCGGATCCCGGTTGGTCGCATTCGGGCAGCGTCACCGCGCCGCTGCATAACGCGGGCGGCTTGGTCGGTGCGTATCTGGCCGACATTCTTTTGTATCTCTGTGGGTACGCCGCGTTCGTGCTGCCGTTGATCCTCGGCGCGGTGGCGTGGATCGCGCTGTTCGGCATGGACACCGACGGCGATGGCGATGCGGATCTCGGGCCGGCCCTGCGCTTGGTGGGGATCGTCGGTTTCCTGATCGCCACGACCGGGTTATTGCATCTGAAGATCGGCGCCATGGTCGGTTTGACTGCCGGTTCGGGTGGGATTTTGGGGCAATTGGTCGGCGATGCGCTGCTCGGCGCTTTCGGCAGCGTCGGCGGCAATCTGTTCCTGATCGCGCTGTTCCTGATCGCCGTGACGCTGGCGACCGGGCTGTCGTGGCTGACGGTGATGGACAAGATCGGCGAGTGGGTGCTGAAAATCCCGCCGCTGTTCCGCAAGAGCAGCCAGCAGGCCAGCGAATGGCAGGCCGCGCGCGCCATGCGCGAGGAGCGCGAGGAAGTACGCAAGGTCGAGACCGAGAAACGCGCCAAGCGCGAGCCGGTGAAGATCGAGCCGCCGCCGGCGCCGGTCGTCGAGAAAAGCGAGCGCGCCAAACGCGAGCAGCAGATCCCGCTGTTCCATGTCTCCGACGGCAGCGGCGTGCCGCCGTTGTCCTTACTGGACGACCCGAAACCGCAGCCGAAAGGCTACGACGAAGAGACGCTGGAGACGATCTCGCGCCAGATCGAATTCAAACTCAAGGACTTCCGCATCGATGCGCAAGTGGTAGGTGCCTACCCGGGGCCGGTCATCACGCGCTTCGAGATCGAACCCGCGGCCGGCGTGAAGGTCAGCCAGATCAGTTCGCTGGACAAGGACATCGCGCGCGGGCTCAGCGTGAAGTCGGTGCGCGTGGTCGACGTGATTCCGGGCAAGTCGGTGGTCGGTCTGGAAACGCCGAACACCAAGCGCGAAATGATTTACCTCAGCGAACTGTTGCGTTCGAAGGAATACGACAAATCCACGAGTCCGCTGACCCTTGCGCTGGGCAAGGACATCGCGGGCCGCCCGACCGTGGCGGATCTGGCGCGGATGCCGCACTTGCTGGTCGCGGGCACCACCGGTTCGGGTAAATCGGTGGCGGTGAACGCGATGGTGTTGTCGCTGCTCTACAAAGCCAGTGCGAAAGACCTGCGGATGCTGATGATCGACCCGAAGATGCTGGAACTCAGCGTCTATCAGGGCATCCCGCATCTGCTGGCGCCGGTCGTCACCGACATGAAAGAGGCCGCGAACGGGCTGCGCTGGTGCGTGGCCGAAATGGAGCGCCGCTACAAGCTGATGAGCGCCGTCGGCGTGCGCAATCTCGCCGGCTTCAACAAGAAAGTGAAGGACGCCCAGGACGCCGGCCAACCGATGCTGGACCCGCTGTTCCGACCGAATCCCGAACTGCAGGAAGCGCCGCCCGCGTTGGAGCCGATGCCGTTCATCGTCATCTTCATCGACGAATTCGCCGACATGATGATGATCGTCGGCAAGAAAGTGGAAGAACTTATCGCCCGGTTGGCGCAGAAGGCGCGTGCGGCCGGTATCCATTTGATTCTGGCGACGCAGCGTCCATCGGTGGACGTGATCACCGGCTTGATCAAAGCGAATATCCCGACCCGCATCGCGTTCCAGGTGTCGAGCAAGATCGACTCGCGCACGATTCTCGACCAAAGCGGCGCGGAAACGCTGCTCGGTCACGGCGATATGCTGTATCTGCCGCCCGGTACCGCGATGCCCGAGCGCGTCCACGGCGCGTTCGTCAGCGACGAAGAGGTGCACCGTGTCGTCGAGCATCTGAAGCAGACCAGCGGCGCGCCGGATTACATCGCGGGCGTGTTGGAAGAAGTGCAGATGATGGGCGAGGGCGTGATCGTCGGTCCGACCGGCTTGCCCGAAGCGGGCAGCGGCGCGGGCGACGAGAGCGATCCGCTGTACGACGAAGCGGTGAAGATCGTCACCGAAACGCGTCGAGCATCGATTTCCGGCGTGCAGCGCCGGCTGAAGATCGGCTACAACCGCGCCGCGCGACTGGTCGAAGCGATGGAGGCTGCAGGCGTGGGGTCGCCGCCTGACCACACCGGCGACCGCACGGTGATCGCACCGCCGCCGCCGAGGTGAACCGCCTGCGGCGAATCCACGTTCAGCA
>JADZBF010000193.1 GCA_020852215.1 Lysobacter sp.
CCGACCTCGGTATTTCGCTGAGCGGAGCTGCGCTCCGCTCTACATGGGACTTGGCGATAGCGGAGCTGCGCTCCGCTACGATCGATGCAGTGCCAGCGGAGCTGCGCTCCGCTCTACAAGGTCTGAGCGATAGCGGGCTGCGCTGCGCTTTAGCGGACCTCGAACTCGCCGACCAACACCGTTTCGCTTTTGCCGCTGAGGCGCAGCGTGACGGTCTGGTCCTGCTGACGCTTGGTGCCCCAGCCGGTGCTGAGCGTGAGCGAGAGCGTGGTCGCGCCGGTCACGATCTGCTGGCGGTCGCCGAAGAAATTCGCTTCGACTTTATATTTGCCGGGCTTCGCGTCCTTCAGCACGAATTCTTCGGGGCCGTAGCCGCCGGTGAAATCGTCGCTCAACAAGCCGCCTTGGAATGTGTTGCGGTGGCCGTAGTAGCAGCGTTCGCCGTTGGGGTCGGTCACCCACAGGTCCATATCGCTGTTGTCGCTGTCCCAGGCCAATACCGCGCGCAGATCCAACGGCATGTTCTTGAGCAGGCGGGCGTCGATGAAGTCGGTGTTCAGCGGCTTCGGGCTGGTCGCGACGATCGCGTTCAACTCGTTCAGCACCACCGCATCCACTTCGGAAAAACGGCCGTCCCACGGGCGCACGATCACTTCGTACAAACGTTCGATCGCTTCCTGCCGTTCGCCGGCCGCGGCCAGCGCGAGCCCCAGGTCGCGATGGCTTTGCGGCTCTTCCTCGGACAAACGCAAGACGTCGCGGAACATCTCGGCGGCGCGGTTCCAATCTTTCGCCTGCATCAACCGATAACCGAGCACGCGCAGGATGTGGCGGTTCTCCAGTTCCATTTCGGCCAGATTCGACAACACGCGCAGCGCTTCGGCGCGACGGCCTTTGCGCAGCAGGATATCGCCGACATCCAGATAGAAGGCGGTGCTGCCGGCATGGCTGTCGCGTTCGTCCAGATAGAACGCATAGACGTCTTCCGGCGCGGCATCGCGTAAACGGCGCGCGTACGGCGAATCCGATTCCCACGGTTGCAGGCGAATGGAAACGCCTTGGCCGGCTTTCGAGGCGTCGGTGCCTACCATCTTCGCGAAGGATGCCGGGGATTCGGCTTCTTCGCGGCGGTTACGCGCGCCCGCGATCGCAACGCTGTCGAGTTCCGAAGATGCCTCGGGCGCACCCGCCGGCGGCGGGGCGGGCGGCGGCGGCGGCGGCGGTGCGCCTGCCATGGCCGGCGCGGGCGCATCCGCAGCCAGATAACCTCGATTCTCGGCGTCGCGCGCGATCTGCTGTCGATCGTCTTTCGCGGGCGCGGGCGGCGTTTTCGGATAATCGCGTTCCCACCATGTCACGCGTTGGGCGAATCGCGCGGCGATCTCCTCGATCCGATCGCTCCGCGTCCGCTCGCGTTGTTCGCCCTGCTGTTGTTTCAGCATCGCGACGCGTTCGCGCAACGCAGCCGGTGCGGGGATGTCGTAGCGCACGTAATCTTCGGCGGCTTCCAGCACCAGCAGCGAAGTGCCCGGCGTGACGACGCCGAAACGCTGCCCCATGCGCGCGATCTCGGCGCGGTGGCGTTCGGGTTGTTCGGCGCGCGCGGCGATTCGCCAGGCGCCCCACAGTGCGGCGACGCGGTCGCTTTCGCTCGCATCGGCCGCGATCGGCAGATTCAGGCTGCGCGTCTTGCCGCCTTCGCGCAGCGTCACTTTCACGGATGCGCTGTCGTAGGTCATACGTCCGGCGATCCGCAGCAAGCCGCCGTCCACGTCCCACGACTGCGGTTGCAAATCCTCGATGCCTTCGCCTTCCAGCGCGACGATGCGAGTGCCGCTGTCCAGCAAGGCGCGCGCGGCTTCTTCGACGCCGCCGCGGCCCTGCCATTGCACCAAACGCCCACCGCGTGCGCCGGTCACGGCGGTCAAACGCGCGGCGTCGGTTTTCGCGCCCGCGCTGCTCAGCGCGTACAGCGTTTGACCCGGGGCCAGCGTGGGGAAAGGCGCATCGCCGTAAGTGCGCAGGCCATCGCTCACCAGCAGGTATTCGCCGATCTCGGCCTTCGGCGCCCAATCGGCCAGATCGCTGGCGCCGTCGTAAATCGCCTTCTCCAACACGGCGCGCAGCGCGCTCCAATCGCCGCCGCGAATCTCGAACGCGCCCGCATCCTCGCTCGCGTCGCGCAACAGGCGCAAGGACACGCGACCATCGCCCATCGCTGCGAAGTAACGATTCAACAAGGCGAACTCGCTTGCGCGATCGCGTTCGCGCGCCGACGCCGAGGCATCCCAAAGCAAACCGACCGCCTTGGGTACGCGACGCGGCGAGGACGCCGTCGCCGACACCGGCAGTTCGATCATCGCGAAAAGCTCGCCGTCGAACCGCTGGACGAAGGCTTGCGGGGTACTCGCCGCAGGCAGACGCAGGCGCAACGTCGGTAAGCGGCGCGGTGCTTGGTTCGAGACGCGCTCACGCAGAACTTCATGCGTCGCGGCATAGCCGCCGCGCGCGCGCTCGAATTTCAGCGCGTCGAAGCTGCCGCTCTGCGTCGGTTTGGCGTCGATGCCGCGGGCGCGCACCGAGAGCGACAGAAGATCCGCATCGGTCAGCAATTGCACCGGCACGTCCAGACGCCACGCATCGCCGTCGCGGGCCAGGGCCTCGTCGATGGTCACGCGCGCGCGGCGCGTGCCGTGCGCGGGAATCGGATATACCCGCAGCCGGAAATGATTGCCGGCGGTTTGTTCCAGCAGACCCGGATCGACATTGCGGCGTTCGATGCTCTCGAACACCTGCTGCGCTTTTTGTTTCGGCACCGGTACCGCTTCGCGCATCTCCTCGCCGATGTCGAGCGCGAACGCCGACACTTGCTGCCCGGGCTGCAGCGGAAATTGCAGATTGCCTTCCAGCACGGTGTCGTTCGGATTGAACAGCGTCAATTCGACGACTGTGCGAGCCAAACCGCCGTCGGTTTCCACCGACATCCTCGCCGAGCGCAAGGTCACGGGCGTTTTACCGCCTTGGGATTGGATCAACGGCGGCGCGGTGATCGCGGCGATCGGTTCCGTGCCGTTCGGGCGCGGGAGGCGTTCCTGCGCCCTGGGCGGAGAACTGGTCAGCGCCGAAGCGACGACGAAGGTGAGCAAAGCGGCGATTCCGGTGGATTTGGACATAGCGAAGTCTCGATGCGGTCGGTGGCGCCGGCCATAAGGTCCGGACGATGCGCATGGCGCGTCGCCCGCTGACAAACGTTCGGGATTCGGGAATGGGGTCGATCGGCTGAGTCGGACTCGAAGTGGAACCCAAGTCGTACTCGTATCAGGCCCGCGCTCGACCCGCCCCGTCCCGAGTCGACGCCCGCATGCTAACCCGTCGCGACGAACCGGCAAACACAAGGCTTCGATGTCGAAACGCCGCACGCGGCCGAGGCGGTCACAGCGACGACACGGCAGCGGTCACGACGCGGGCTCGCAGTGCACGACAATCAATTGCACCGCGTCGCCGCCGCGCCAGTCGTCAGGCTGCAGGCGATACACGATTCGCGCGATCCGCGGCGGCGGCGCACGGCCCGCGCCGAAATGGATCGCATCGAGGCGCAACTCGCCGCGCGCGGCACCCGGGCGCGCCAGCTCCAGCTTCGCGTGCTGCTCGCCGACGATCTTCCAGTTCGTCACTTCGAACACATCATCGAAGACCGGCTCCGGAAAGCCCTGCCCCCACGGCCCGCCGTCGCGCAGTGCCAACGCGGTCTCGAGGGTGCAGTGTTCGACCGGAATCGCGCCGTCGCTCAGCAGCACGTCCTGCAGCGACTCGGGCGTCAAACTCTCGGCTGCGGCGGTTTCGAACGCCGCGCGAAACACGGGCAGGTCGCTCATGCGCAGGCTCAAGCCCGCCGCCATCGCATGGCCGCCGAATTTCTCGATCAACCCGGGATGTCGCGTATCGACGGTGGCCAAAGCGTCGCGAATATGGAACCCGGCGATCGAACGCGCGGAGCCGCGCAGCAAGTCGCCGCCCGGTTCGCTCGGCGCGAAGGCGATCGTCGGGCGATGCAGACGTTCCTTGATTTTCGACG
>JADZBF010000194.1 GCA_020852215.1 Lysobacter sp.
CGCGTACTACTGGAACCGCAGCGTGCCCGTGCTTTCGAAATGGCCCGGGTTCAAGGAACAATTCACGATCGATGGCCGCGCGCCGCGCGTCGGCGAGACCTGGCGCAATCCGAATCTCGCGAACACCTTGCAGAAAATCGCGACCGGCGGCCGCGACGCGTTCTACAGCGGCGATATCGCGCGCACGATCGACGCATATTTCAAAGCGAACGATGGCTTTCTGCGCTACGAAGACCTCGCCGCGCATCGCGGCGAATGGGTCGAGCCGGCGAGCACGAACTATCGCGGCTACGACGTGTGGGAATTGCCGCCGAACGGGCAGGGCATCGCCGCGCTGCAGATTCTCAATCTGCTGGAGCCGTACGATCTGAAAACCTACGGTTTCGGCAGTGTCGAGCACGTGCATCTGTTCGTCGAAGCGAAGAAACTCGCCTTCGCCGACCGCGCCGCGTCATACGCCGATCCGGATTTCTACAAGACGCCGGTCGCGCGTTTGATCTCTAAAGACTACGCGCGCGAACGCGGCAAGCGGTTGTCGATGGATCGCGCGATGAAAGCGACCGAGCCGGGCGTGATTCCCGAGCTCAACGAAGGCGACACGATTTATCTCACCACCGCCGACAAGGGCGGCATGATGGTGTCGTTGATCCAATCGAACTACCGCGGCATGGGCAGCGGCATGGCGCCGCCGGGCTTGGGTTTCATCTTTCAGGACCGCGGCGAGCAATTCGTGCTGAAGCGCGGCCATCCCAACAGCTTCGCGCCGGGCAAGCGCCCGTTCCACACCATCATTCCCGCGTTCGTGACGAAAGACGGCAAACCCTGGTTGAGCTACGGCGTGATGGGCGGCGCGATGCAGCCGCAAGGGCATGCACAGATCCTGATCAACATGATCGATTTCGGCATGAATTTGCAGGAAGCCGGCGATGCGCCGCGTATCCAGCACGACGGCAGCACCGAACCCGCCGGGCAAGCCGGGGCGATGACCGACGGCGGCGAAGTGGATTTGGAAACCGACTTCGATTACGCCGTCGTGCGCGCGCTGATGCGCAAAGGTCATAGCGTGCGTTTCGCCGACGGGCCTTACGGCGGCTATCAGGCAATCCAGGTCAATCCGAACGGCGGCTATGTCGGCGCCAGCGAATCGCGCAAAGACGGCCAGGCGGCGGGGTATTGAGCATGCGTGTCGCAACGTCGCGCTTCGCTTCTGCCGTCGCTGTGTTCCGCGCCGCGCGTGTCGTCCTCGCACTGGCGTTGTGCGCATGGCCGTTCGCCGCCGCCTGCCAATACGACAATCCCGCGGCTCGGGCGTGGGAGGCCGACGACCCCGGTCGTCGCGATCTGAGCCAACGCGCGTATCTCTGGCGTCTGGCCGAACGTCTGGGGCATAACGGCGGCCCGCGCGAGTTCGCGCTCGCCGCGCACGTGCGCGCGATGGCCGGCGCGCGCGATCTTCGCATCGTCGGCGGGCTGCGTTTGATCGACGCCAAGACCCAGCGTTGGCTGGACGACGCCGAGCGCATGGGGCGCGACGATCCGGTGGTGCAGATCTTGTTGATGCGTCGCTTTAGCGCCGCCGACCCGGTGGATCGTCGCCGCAACGCGATTCTCCGTTGGCGCGATATCGACAGCGATAATCTGGCGCCGTTATTGGCCGGCGGTTCCTCGGATATCGCGCTGACGATCGACCAGTTGCTCGCCTCTGCGCGCAGTACGCTGCGTGCGGATTTCTATTTCGACGACATCGTGCGGCCGATGATCCAGGCGGTGCGCGACGAACCGCCGCCCGCCGCGCTGTTGGCGACGATGTCGAGCTTGAACGTCGATGCACACGAAGCCTTCGGCGCCGAACTCGGCTCCACGATTTGGAGCGCTTCGGCCGATGTCGCGTTCGCGCCGCTGGTGAATGCCTGTCGCGGCGAAGCATTAGACGCCACGCCGCGTCGTCGCGCCGACTGTCGTCATGTCGCCGCGGTGCTGAGCGACCAATCCGACACGCTGCTCGCGCGCGGCATCGGCTTGACCATGCGTATGCGCGCCTCCGCGAACGAAAGCGAATTGCGCGAGGCGGCGATCGCCTATCGTCGTCATCATTGGCGCATACAGCAGCGCATGGTCTTGGCCCAGCGCGACCCGGTGGACGAAGCGCGGATGTTCGCGCGCATGTTGCTCGACGACACCGACCTCACCGAAGTCGAACTGGTGCAACGCATGATCATCGATGCCGGATTACGCTCGGAACCGGTGCCCGGCTGGGCCGCGCCGTTGCCGTGATGCGTCGTCGTTGATCGCCATCCCGCCCGCGTTTTCGATCGCGCTGGCCGTGCTCGCGCTCGGCTATGCGCTGCAGCGCAGCCGCGCGCTGCCGGAGAACGCCGCGCAGACCTTGAATACCGTGGTGCTGTACGTCTGTTTGCCCGCCGCGGTGCTGAGTTACGTACCGCGACTGACGTGGTCGCCGGAGTTGTTGGCGATTGCCGCGGTGCCGTGGTTGCTGTTGCCGGCGATCGTACTCGCGGTCGCGCTGTGTACGCGCGTATTGCGCCTGCGCGAAGATCAACGCGCGGTGCTGTTGCTCACGGTGGCCTTGGGCAACACCAGTTTCCTCGGTTATCCGCTGACGCGCGCGTTGATCGGCGAACACGCATTGCCGTATGCCGTGGTCTACGACCAACTCGGGGCGTTTTTGATGCTCTCCACCTTCGGCTTGTGGGTGTTGGCGCGTTACGGCGGCGACCCGAACGAAACGCCTAGCGCGCGCGCCATGCTGCTGCGCATCGTGCGCTTCCCGCCGCTGTGGGCGTTGGCTCTCGGCGCGATCGCGATGCCCGCGCAGCCGCCCGCGTGGATCGACGAAGGCCTGCGCTCGCTCGCCGATGCGCTGCTGCCGCTGGCGATGTTGACCGTCGGCTTGTCGGTGCGTTTCGCGCCGCCGCGCGACGAGCTCGTGCCGCTCGGCGCGGGCCTGCTGCTGAAACTCGTCGCTGTGCCCGCGGCGGCGTTCGTGCTGGCACCGTGGCTCGGCCTGCACGGTGAAATCGCGCGCACCACCGTGTTCGAAGCGGCGATGCCGCCGATGATCACCGCGGGCGCGCTCGCCATCGCCCACAACCTCGCCCCGCGCCTCGCCGCCGCGATGGTGGGTTATGGCCTGCTGCTGTCGCTGTTCACGCTGCCGTGGTGGGCGGGGGTGTGAACCATGAGCGCAGAAGCGGTAGTACGATCCCGGCGCGCTTCGCTCAGCGCCAGATCGGAATATCGATGTAGCTGCCGATTAACCATTCGATACGTAAGGGTTTGCCGGCGTCGGCTACGGTTTCGGCGGCGACATCGCCGCCGGTGCCGTAGTTGATTTGCATATCGGATTGTTTGTTCATCCGCACGACGACGACGAGGCGACTGCCGGGTTCCAATCGCCGGCTGACCAAGCGCTCGCTGCGGAATGTCAGCTTCTGACGCTGTCCCGGCCGCAGCAGCGTGCGCACACTGCGGTCCTTGGCGAAGCTGGCGCGGCCTAAATGCCAACTGAGCAAAAAATGGCGGCCGTCGGTCATACGCTCGTACAGTTCCACGGTGTAATCGACATCGCGACGATCGACTACGAATGCCAGCGCACCCGAGAAAAGCCCGCTGATTTCGGTTTGCGCTTCGATCGGGTCGCCGACGAACGCCACACCGCCGTGCGGGTCCAGCGTCTGCATTAGCGACAGCGGCGAGGGTGCCCAGTCGGCATCGTTACGATCGGCCAAATCGATGCGTTGCGAAATCGATGCGCGCCGCGCCGGAGGCTCGGTGTCGAGGCGATGCGTTCGGTATTCCTCCGCCATCGGCCGCAAATACAGCCGCAGCGATCCGTTCGCCATCGCCGCCACCGATGGCGCATGTTTCCAAGCGTCCGCGCCCATCGTTTGGTAGTTGACGCGATCGCGCAACAGCGCCGGCTTCGGCGCGCCTTTAAAAATATGGTCGAACCAAGCGAGACGCAGGCCGGGCAGATCGATCATCGCGCCGGGGTCGATGTCGTAGCCTTCGATGCGGCGCAGCGCGCCTTGCTGCATTGCAATGTGGCCGTAAGGCCCGATTAGCAGCGTGTGGTCCGCCCGTGGGTTACGCCGCGTGTGTTCGTCGAAGTAATACTGCACACCGACGCGTCCGCCGTCGAAATACCCTGTGGTCGCCAGCACCGGGATGTCGATACCGGCGAATTCTTCGCGATAGGGAATCATCGCTTGCCAATAGGCATCGTAGGCGGGATGTTCGAGCCAACGACGAAACACGGGATTGGGCGCGCCGTCGAGACGATCCATGTCGCGATACGCGCCGCCGCCGACGTACCACGCGCGATCCAAGCGACGCCAGCGGTCGCTATCGCCATAACTCGCCTCGTCCAGCGTGGTATTGGCGGTGGTGTAGTGCGGCCATGGATACATGAAATTCAGAAAGACGTTCCCCTGCATCGGCACGTCGATGCCCGGTGCCGCACTCGCCGAGGTCGCCATCGCCTTCAATGCCGGCGGACGATGTTTTGCCGCGGCCCATTGCGTGAAACTGTTGTAGCTGCTGCCGTACATGCCGACGCGCCCATCGCTCCACGGTTGTCGCGCGATCCATGCGATCGTCGCTGCGGCGTCCGCGCCATCGTGTTCGAAAGGCCGCACCGGTATGAGCGGCGACGCGGCCGGGTCGCCCGTGAGCGACTTGCCGCGCGTCACCGCCACCACACTGGCGTAACCGTGCGCTGCCGCCCACATCGCGTCGGCCAGCAGCCAGTCGGGGTTCGCGTAGATCGTGAATTGGAACAGCGTCGGCAACGGCACCGCAGCCGAGGTCGGACGCACCGCGAGGGCGGAGATTCGAGTGCCGTCCGGCATCGCGATCCACAGGTCGCGTTCGATGCGGTAGCGCCGCGTCTCGTCCTCGGCGAACAAAGGGGGCGTTTTCGCAGTCAACGCCGAGAACGCCTGCACGAACTGATAACGGCGAATCAGCTCCAACGCTTGCGGCAGATCCAACTGCCCGTGTTCGATCGCCGGCGCCAGCGCTTTGCGAAGATCATCTCGCGCCAGCGTCATATCGGCGCCGAATGCGGCCCTCGCGCGGTACGCGCTGCGGTCGTCGAGTGTGCCGTAATGCGCACGAAACGCATCACGGAACGCGTCGTCGTCTGAGGCTCCCGAGGCTTCGGCGAGCTTCGCGGCGGAGTAGATTTCGTATTGCAGCAATTGCGTGCCTACGCCGACGACACCCTTGTCCTGACGAAGTCGGCGCAAGGCGCGAATCTCGTCGATCGCACCGGCATGATCGCCCGCAACGAAGCGGATACGGACACGATTCACCCGCTCGCGATCCGGGTCGTCGTCGCGATAGACCGCCTCGACTCGCGCCGCCAGCGTCGGCATGGCTTGCGCTAGCTTCGCCTCATCGAGCGCGGCCTCGCGCGGGAACGGAAACGGCTGCGCCGCAGCGATTCCGGCCAGCGTCAGTAGGAAGATCGACATCAGAGGGCGGAGCATCAAGGGCGTTCCTCTCGAGGATTCGGGCGGATGATAACCGGCCTCTCGGGGCAGCCAAGTCGCCAACCGACGCACTATGATAACGGCATGATCGATAACGACCTGGACATCGAACGTTGGCGCTCGGAACTGGCCGCACGCGGCCGCGTGCAGATTCCGAATTTCCTGCAGAGTCCCGCCGCCGAGGCCTTCGCGAACGAATTGGCCGAACGCGTGCCGTGGCAATTGGCCGAACGCAGCGAGGGCGAATCGCGGACCACGCCGCGTGGCGCGTATCCCGACGCCGCCGAATACGCGAATCTGCTGCAGCGCGGTTACGCCCGCGCGACCGAGAGTTATCAGTTCGCCTACGACAGTTACATGCTGCCGAAGGCCGCGCGCGAAGGCTGGGATCTGTCGCTGTTGGTGCACGGGTTGCTGCGTTTCTTCAACACCGAGGACTATCTGTGCTTCGCGCGGTATCTCGGCGACGACCCCGCGATCTCGCACACCACCGCGCAATGCACGCGCTATCGTCCTGGTCAGTATTTGATGCCGCACGACGATCAGGACGAGGACGAAGGTCGTCGCTATGCCTTCGTGATGAATCTCAGCCGCGATTGGCGCCCGGACTGGGGTGGCCAACTGCAGTTCCTCGATGCCGACGGCAACGTGCTAGAAACGTTTTTGCCGCGCTGGAATTCGCTCAGCCTGTTCCGCGTGCCGCAACGGCACCAGGTCACGCTGGTGTCGCCGTGGGCAGCGCGGCCGCGGCATGCGGTGACCGGGTGGTGGTTGGCGAAAGTCGCGAGGGAGCAGCCAATTCGTCCTGTCGCGTAGCCGAATCGCCACCTCCCGACATTTTCAGGAAGCGTCCGATGCATCGTTCCGTCCGTCATTGCTCAGCGATGCGATCGTGTCTCGTCGCATTCGCCATGGTCGTCGCGATCGCGATGTCGACCCCCGCCTTCAGCGGCGAATGGGCCGATGGCATCGCGATCGAAACCTGCGAGGACGTGCCCGAAGCGGAGCACGCGCGCTGCTATCGCGAAGCGCTGGCGGAGACGAAAAAGGGCGAACGCAAGATGTTGCGGGCCGCGAAAGCCGCGCGAACATATCAATACGCATTGGCCGATGCGTTGGCGCGCGATGGCGCGCCGCGCGATCTCGCATTCGCCGCGCTGATGCGATCGATGGCGGAACAGTTCGACGAGCGGCCGAGCGCCGGGTCCACGGCGTTATCCGCATGGCGCACGAAAGCGCTCGCCGAAGGCGGCGACGACCCGTTGGTGTACGCTTTGTTATGGATGAGCGCTGTTTTGCCATCGCAAAACGAAGCGATGCAAATGCCCTGGCGGGATGAGGCATTGCGCAAATGGCGCGCTGCCGACCCGCAGAATCTCGAGCCGATGGCGCAGGCATTCCTGCGTCCGGCGTCGCCCGCGAAAAGCGCCGACCAAACCGTCGAGGACAGTCCAGCATCGACCGCGACGATGACGTACGATCCCGAAGTATTCGTCGCCGCGCGAAGCGCTGTACGCCACGACGCGTATTACGACGATGTCGTACGGTTGAGCGTTGCGGCGATGCGCCGCCACCCGCCCAGCGCCGCCGCATGGCGACGTATTCGCGATGCCGAGGTGTCGTCGCTGGACGCGTATGCGACGGCCGTTGCCACTAGCGTATGGGCCACGAA
>JADZBF010000195.1 GCA_020852215.1 Lysobacter sp.
GACATCGGCCCGCTCGCCGGCAAGCCGGTGATGGAAGGCAAGGGCGTGCTGTTCCAGAAGTTCGCCGGCATCGACGTGTTCGATATCGAAGTGAACGAGCGCGACCCCGACAAACTCGTCGACATCATCGCCTCGCTCGAACCGACCTTCGGCGGCATCAATCTCGAAGACATCAAGGCGCCTGAGTGCTTCATCGTCGAGCGCAAGCTGCGCGAGCGCATGAACATCCCGGTGTTCCATGACGACCAGCACGGCACCGCGATCATCGTCGGCGCCGCCGTGCTCAACGCGCTGGAGATCGTCGGCAAGAAGATCGAAGACGTGAAGCTGGCCACTTCCGGCGCGGGCGCGGCGGGCATCGCCTGCCTCGACATGCTGGTGGCGTTGGGCATGAAGCGCGAGAACATCCTCGCAGTGGATCGCGACGGCGTGCTGCACACCGGCCGCGCGAATCTCGACCCCGACAAAGCGCGTTACGCGCGCGACACCGACAAACGCACGCTGGCCGACATCGTGGTCGGCGCCGACGTGTTCCTCGGTTTGTCGGCCGCCGGCATCCTCAAGCCGGAAATGGTCGCGACGATGGCCGAACGTCCGGTCATTCTGGCGTTGGCGAATCCGACCCCGGAAATCATGCCGGAAGACGCGAAGCGCGTGCGCCCCGATTGCATCATCGCCACCGGCCGCAGCGACTTCCCGAATCAAGTCAATAACGCGCTGTGCTTCCCGTACATTTTCCGCGGCGCGCTGGACGTGGGCGCGACCGAAATCGACGAGTCGATGAAACTCGCCTGCGTGCGCGCGATCGCGCAACTGGCGCGCATGGAAGCCTCCGATCTGGGCGGCGCCTACGCCGAGGAAGCGCCGAAATTCGGCCCCGAGTACATCATCCCGCGCCCGTTCGACCCGCGCCTGCTCACCATCCTCGCACCCGCCGTTGCGCGCGCCGCGATGGACTCCGGCATCGCGCTGCGGCCCATCGCCGACATGCGCGCGTACGAAGAAAAACTCGCGCAATTCATCTATCGCACCGGCTTGTTGATGAAGCCCGTGTACGACCGCGCCCGCAAAGACCGCAAACGCGTGGTCTACGCCGAAGGCGAGGAAGAAACCGTGTTGCGCGCGGTGCAGACCGTGGTCGACGAGCGACTGGCGCGCCCGATCCTGATCGGCCGCCCCGACGTGATCGAAACCCGGTTGCAGCGTCTGGGCTTGCGCATGCGCGTCGGCGTCGATTTCGACCTGACCAACATCAACGACGACCCACGCTTCAACGACTACTGGCAGCAATATCACCACCTCACCGAACGTCGCGGCGTCACCCCCGCAGCGGCGAAGAATCTGCTGCGCTCGCGCACCACGCTGATCGCCGCATTGATGGTGGAGCGCGGCGAAGCAGACGCGATGATCTGCGGCCTCGTCGGCCGGTTCCACAAGAAACTCGGCTACCTGCGCAGCATCTTCGACTTCGACCGCGGCGTCAGCGGCACCTCGGCGATGACCGGCGTGATCAACGACCACGGCGTGTGGTTCTTCCTCGACACCCATGTGCAAGTGGACCCGAGCGCCGAGCAAATCGCCGAAGCCACGCTGCAGGCCTCGTATCGTCTGAAACTGTTCGGCATCGAACCGAAAGTCGCGCTGCTGTCGCATTCGAACTACGGCAGCCACGAAAACCCCAGCGCCGCGAAGATGCGCAAGGCGTACGAACTGATCCGCAAACGCGTGCCCAAGCTCGAAATCGACGGCGAAATGATGGCCGACACCGCCTGGGACGAAGGCCTGCGCCGACGCATGTTCCCCAACACCACCCTCAACGGCCGCCCCAACCTGTTCGTGATGCCGAACCTCGACGCCGCCAACATCACCTACAACATGGTGCGCGTGATGACCGACGGCGTCGCCATCGGCCCGATCCTGATGGGCCTGGACCAACCCGCCTACATCCTCACCCCCGCCTCCACCCCGCGCCGCGTGGTCAACATGACCGCCATCGCCGCCGTCGAAGCGCAAATCCGCAAACAACAACGCGAAACCGACGCCGCGAACCGCAAGGCGATGCGGGAGGATTGAGGGCGCTCGCGAAACCGAAGCGATTGTGGGAGGCCCGGAAGGGCCGATCGACACCCAATAGCACTAGGAAAAAGCCCGGGCTTTGTGGGAGGCCCGGAAGGGCCGATGCCTTATGGAAGGCCCGGAAGAACCCATGCTTTGTGGGAAACCTAGAAGGGCCGATCAACACACAACAGCACTAGGAAAAAGCCCGAGCTTTGTGGGAGGCCCGGAAGGGCCGATTACTGCTCATCACCATGAAAGAAAGAGGTCTGTTGTGGGAGGCCCGGCAGGGCCGATCAAGATCCACCAGCACCATGCAACAGACCGAAGCCTTGTGGGAGGCCCGGAAGGGCCGACGAACACAGCGAAGATCTCAAAACATCCCGGCCCATCCGCATTCCAAATGCGGATACAACTCCGCCGACGACACCAACCCGGCTCTCACTGGATTTTCGAGCACATACCGAACTGTAGTCGGCACATCTTCTTCCCGCCGCAGCGCCCTGTCATGAAACCCGGGCATCCAGATCGGATGCGCGCCGGACACCGCTTCTCTCGCCGCTCGCGATGTCACCGATTTGATCCGGTTCATCGCATGCATCAGCGATTCGCTTTCGCCCAGTGTCAGCACCAGATGCAAATGATCCGGCATCAACACCCAGCACAGCGCTTTCGAGTCGCGCCAGAGCCTCGGCTCGCGTAAGGCCTGCGCCGTCGCGACAGCGCGGCGAGCATCCGCGAACAGCGGCTGCCGCTCGATACAAACAGTTGTGATCAGATAGGTTTGCCGCGGAATCGACCATCGGCCTTTGCGCAGTCGGCGATAGCCGTTGTCGGGGAATCGTTCGTTCATGCCGATAGTGTCGGCACCCTCGAATTCCGATTTGATCGGATTTTTCTGAATCCGTTGTCGGCGAGTGCCTCTTCTTTTTGTCGGCCTTTCCTAGCCTCCCACAGCAGACCTCTTTCTTTCATGGTGGTGGGTAATAATCGGCCCTGCCGGGCCTCCCACAGCAGACCTCTCTTTTCATGATGGTGGGTAGTAATCGGCCCTTCCGGGCCTCCCACAAAGCTCAGACTCTCATGGTGCTGGTGGGAATCGATCGGCCCTGCCGGGCCTCCCACAAAGCTTGAGCCCTGGCCCCTCTCACCCCCCGAAATCGAATTCTTCCCGCCCCCGCCGCCA
>JADZBF010000196.1 GCA_020852215.1 Lysobacter sp.
GGAAGCACGCGAATCAAGCGTAACGCCCGCCCCTCATCCGGCGCGTTGCGCCACCTTCTCCCCGCTTGCGGGGAGAAGGGAAAAGGCATGTTTCCCGCTTGCGGGGAGAGGGATAAAGAACACGCACCGCTTGCGGGGAGAAGGGGGCAACACCCCCGCTGGAAGATTTTGAACAGGCTCTCAGGCCGCTTCGTAAGCGCCGTAGCCGCGCAAACGCCGATAGCGACGCTCCAGCAGTTCTTCGATCGGCACGGCCTGCAGTTCGTCCAATTCGTTGAGCAGCACGGCTTTCAGGCGTTTGGCCATCTGCACCGGGTTGCGGTGCGCGCCGCCGATGGGCTCGCGCACGATCTTGTCGATCAGCCCCAGTTCGCGCAGTCGCTTGGCGGTCATGCCCAGTTGCTCGGCCGCGTCCTTGGCTTTGTCGGCGGTCTTCCACAAGATCGACGCGCAGCCTTCGGGTGTGATCACCGAATAGGTGCCGTATTCGAGCATCAGCGTGCGATCGCCGACGCCGATTGCCAGCGCGCCGCCGGAGCCGCCTTCGCCGATCACGGTGCAGATCACCGGCACTTTCAGTTCCGCCATTTCCAGCAGATTGCGCGCGATCGCCTCGGATTGGCCGCGTTCTTCGGCATCGATGCCGGGCCATGCGCCGGCGGTGTCGATGAAGGTCAGCAGCGGCAAACGGAAGCGCTCGGCCATCTTCATCAGGCGCAGGGCTTTGCGATAGCCCTCGGGTTTGGGCATACCGAAGTTGCGACGCACCTTGGCTTTGGTATCGCGGCCTTTTTCGTGGCCGATCACCATCACGCTGCGGCCGCCGATGCGCGCCAAACCGCCGACGATGGCGTTGTCGTTGGCGAATGCGCGGTCGCCGGCCAGCTCCTGAAATTCGTCGCACATCACCCGCAGATAATCGAGCGTGTAGGGCCGCGCGGGATGACGCGCCAATTGCGAGACCTGCCACGCGCTGAGGTCGCGAAAAATCTGCGCGGTGCGCTGCCGCAGCTTGTCTTCGAGGGCGCGAATCTCGGCGTCGATATTCACCGCGGGGCCGGCGCTGGCGTGGCGAAGTTCTTGGATCTTCGCTTCCAGGTCGGCGATGGGTTGTTCGAAATCGAGGTAATTGGGGTTCATGCGCGGCGGGCAGCGAGGCCGGAAAGGCGTCAGTCTAGCCGAGGTACCGCCCTAACGCCGTACGCTGCGGTACGCGGTGCGTCGCCGAGCGTCGGTAGAACGGCCTTGAGGACGCTCGTGTTCGCTTTTTCATGATGAATCGAGAACAGCGGCCTGAAGGCCGCTCTACCGGGTTAGCCCCACGGTTTGCTCATCGCCAATCGCACCGCGCGTACGCCGGGCAGGGCGCGCAAGGCATTCGGCAGGTCGGCCTCCACGCGCACCGATTCACCGCCGTTGAGGTCGAGCGTGCCGGCGGAGCCCTGCGGCAGCAGTAGATCCAGACGCAGCGGCGTGTGCCCGGGGCGATGTTGCGCGAGCAGCGATTCGACCGAACGCAGGGTTTGCGGTTCGCGCAAATCCAGGCGCAACGAGAGCCGCTGCGCCTGTTGTGCGCAGAGCTGACGGTAATCCCAGCAGCGGCGCGCGCGCAGCGAAAACCCGCCGCTGAATTCGTCCTCGCGCAGCCCGCCTTCGATGATCAGGATGCGATCGCGGGTGAGCAGTTGTTGATATTCGAAGAACGCTTCGGCGAAGAACGCGCATTCCAGTCGGCCGCGACCGTCCTCGATCTGCACGAACGCCTGCGAATCGCCGCGTTTGCGCATCGACAGCACCAGGCCCGCGACGACCACCGTCGCCTCGGCGCGCCAACTGCGTCCGCCGTCGCCGTCGCCGCCTTTGTTGCGCGAGGGCGGGGCGGCGTTTTCGTATAGCGTATCGAGTTTGCCCAGATCGCTGCCGATCAGCGCGGCCAATTCGTCGCGATAGGGATCGAGCGGATGGCCGCTGAGATAGTGTCCGAGGGTTTCGCGTTCGCCCGCGAGTTTCTGCACCAGCGGCCAATCGGCGGCTTCGGGCAATTCGAGTTTCAACGCGGGCGTGGATTCGGCCGGGCCGCCGAACAGCGACACTTGCCCGGCGTCGCGTTCGCGCGCCAGTTGATCGGTGGCTTTCAGCACTTCGGGCAGTTGCAGCAGCAACGACGGCCGATTCTTGCCGAGCGCATCCAAGGCACCGGCGCTGATCAGCGCTTCCAGCGTGCGCCGATTGAGTTTCGACGAATCGACGCGTTTGCAGAAATCCAACAAGTCGGCATAGGCGCCGTCGCGCGTGCGCGCATCCGCGATGGCTTCGCAGGCGCCGCGGCCGACGCCTTTCACCGCGCCCAGGCCGTAGCGGATGGTCTTCTCGTCCAAGGCTTCGAACATGTAATTCGAGCCGTTGACGTCCGGCGGCAGCACGGTCAGACCCACTGCGCGCGCTTCGTCGAGAAAGCCGACGACTTTGTCGGTGTTGTCCATATCCGACGACAGCACCGCGGCCATGAATTCGGCCGGGTAATGCACTTTCAGCCACGCGGTTTGGTAGGCGACCAGCGCGTACGCCGCCGAGTGCGACTTGTTGAAGCCGTACTCGGCGAACTTCTCCATCAAGTCGAAGATCTGCGTCGCGGTGCGCGGATCGACGCCGTGCGCGGCCGCGCCATCCTCGAATTTGGCGCGCTCTTTCGCCATTTCCTCGGGTTTTTTCTTGCCCATCGCGCGACGCAGCAGGTCGGCGCCGCCCAGCGAATAGCCGGCCAGCACCTGCGCGATCTGCATCACCTGTTCCTGATACACGATCACGCCGTAGGTCGGTTTCAGCACCGTTTCCAGCGCCGGGTGCGAATACGTCACTTCGGCGCGACCGTGCTTGCGATCCACCCATTCGCGATCCATCCCCGAGCCGAGCGGGCCGGGGCGGAACAGCGCGGCGAGCGCGATGATGTCTTCGAAGGTGTCGGGCTTGGCGCGCTTGAGCAATTCGCGCATGCCGCGCGATTCGAACTGGAACACCGCCACCGTGTCGCCGCGCGCGAACAACTGGGAGCTGGGCCTGTCGTCCAGCGGCAGCGCGCCGATGTCCAGCGGCGCTTCGCCCTCGCGCTTGCGCCGCGCGTTGATCGCTTTCACCGCCCAATCGATGATGGTCAGCGTGCGCAGGCCAAGAAAGTCGAACTTCACCAAGCCGATCGTTTCGACGTCGTCCTTGTCGAATTGCGTCACCGGATGCTTGCCGTGGCCGTCGCTGTCGTGTTCGGCGAACAGCGGGCAGAACGCCGACAGCGGCGCGGGCGCGATCACCCCGCCGCCGGCGTGTTTGCCGGCGTTGCGCGTGAGGTCTTCGAGCTGCAGCGCCAGATCGATCAGATCGCGCACGTCCTCTTCGA
>JADZBF010000197.1 GCA_020852215.1 Lysobacter sp.
CGCTGATCGGGCGGTGACTTCGAGGACGAAGTATTCGAGCAGTTGATTCTGCTGTTTTTTGCTTAATTTACAGCGATTTAGGCTCATTCGATAAGCTTAAACCTTCTCTTATCTACTACAGCCCCAACGTTTTTATTGCTTTTCTTGAATCACTCAAACCCGTCATCCCCGCCTCCATGACAGATATAACAAAAAAATGGCACCTAGACTTCAGCCGCACTATTGACTCAAAAAATGTTAGCCCCTCCTCAATGCCCCCCATCCATAGCCTTAAGCTCGCTCACCAACTGACTCGCCACATCAGCCCCATCGCCATACAACATCCGGGTGTTATCGGCATAGAACAACGCATTCTCGATGCCCGCGAAGCCGGTGCCCTTGCCGCGTTTGATGACGATGGTGTTCTTGGAGTTCACCACGTCCAGAATCGGCATGCCGTAGATGGGTGACGCCGGGTCGGTTTTAGCCACCGGATTCACCACGTCGTTCGCGCCGATCACCAGGCTCACGTCGGTGTTGGCGAATTCGGGGTTGATGTCGTCCATGTCGGCGATGAGGTCGTAGGGGATGCCCGCTTCGGCCAGCAGTACGTTCATGTGGCCGGGCATGCGGCCGGCGACGGGGTGAATGGCGAATTTCACTTTCACGCCGCGTTCCATCAGGCGTTGGGTGAGCTCCCAAATCTTGTGCTGCGCTTGCGCGACGGCCATGCCGTAGCCGGGCACGATGACCACGCGTTCGGCGAAGGCCATCATCGCGGCCACGTCGCTGGCGTCGATGGGTTTCTGGCTACCCGTAATCGCTTGCGCTTCGCCGCCGCCGCCGAAGTTGGAGAACAGCACGGACGCGATGGAGCGATTCATCGCTTTCGCCATCAGTTTGGTCAGCAGCATGCCGGCCGCGCCCACCATCATGCCGGCGATGATCAGCGCCTCGTTGCCCAGCACATAACCTTCGAACGCCACGGCGAGGCCGGTGAAAGCGTTGTAAAGCGAGATGACGACGGGCATGTCGGCGCCGCCGATGGGCAGGGTCATCAGCACACCCAACGCCAGCGCGGCGACGAAGAAGCCGATGATGTACGGCATCTGCAGCGTGGTGATCGCCATCACGCCGAGCACGACGGCGGCGATGGCGACGATGGCGTTGAAGAACTGCTGGCCCGGGAAGGTGTAGCGCTTGTCCATGCGGCCGTCGAGCTTGGCCCAGGCGATGATGGAGCCGGTGAGCGAGATGGCGCCGATCAGCGAACCGATCACCGCGAGCGTCAGCGTCACCATGTTGGGCGATTCGCCGGTGGTGGAGTAACGCACCAGCTCCACCGCGCCGATGGCCGCGGCCGAACCGCCACCCATGCCGTTGAACAGCGCGACCATCTGCGGCATGTCGGTGATGGCGACTTTCTTGCCCCACACCCAGTTGACGGCGAGACCGATCGCGATGGCGGCGGCGATCAGCGGAATGTTGTGCAGGCCGGGCAGGAAGAACGTGGCCGCGGTGGCGAGCACCATGCCCACGCCGGCCCACTGGATGCCGCTGCGCGCGGTTTTCGGCGAGGCCATGCGCTGCAGGCCGAGCAAGAAGAGCGTGGCGGCGATGAAATAACTGACCTTGACCAGCAGCGACAGCAGTTCGGGCGTGCTCATGCCTTGTCCCCTTTGCCTTCGGGCTTCTTCGAGGACTTGAACATGTCCAGCATGCGTTCGGTGACGACGTAACCGCCGGCGGCGTTGCCAGCACCCAGCAGCACGGCGACGAAGCCGATGGCTTGTTCCAGCGGCGTCTCGGCGTGGCCGAGCACCACCATCGCGCCGATCAGCACGATGCCGTGGATGAAGTTACTGCCGGACATCAACGGCGTGTGCAGGATCACCGGCACTCGCGAAATGATGACGTGGCCGGCGATAGCCGCCAGCATGAAAATGTACAAAGCGCCGAAGCTGTCGCCCATCTGGATGTCTCCCCGAAAGTCCTCCGCATCATACCCGGGGGGCCGGGCTTGGGAAGCCGGGGGCGGCCGAAGCGCATGGATCGGGCGGGATATCCATCGCAAAGCGGGAGTCGCAAGACCTGGAAGCGAGTCGGAAGGCCGGGACACCCACTATTTCGGCCGCATCGTCTCGGGGAACGAGGACAGCCGACGCTGGGACCAAGATGGGACACCCACGGATCCAGCGGGCGGCCCGAGAGCCGGGTTGGGGCGCCCGAACCGGATTGGGGCGAACCGGATTGCAGCGAACCGGATTGGGGCAGCCGCATTGCGAACGCGTGTCAACCGATCGCGCACAGGGACGTTCCCATCGTCGCAGGCCTGCGACCACCCACCCCGAATGTCCCCGCCCTCTCCGATCAGGACACCTCGATGAACGCTACCGCCCCGTTCTCCCTCCTCCTCGCCGCCCTGGTCGCGGGCGCCCTCGCCGCCCCCGCATTCGCCGCCCCCGCATTCGCCGCCGACCGCGGCGACCGCGTCGAACATCGTTTCGACCGCCGCGGCGATCAGATCGACCGCCGTCTGGACCGTCGCGGCGACCGTATCGACGAACAACTCGACCGTCGCGCCGAGCGCGCCGAGAACCACGGCAAAGAACAATTGGCCGATCGCCTCGACAACCGCGGCGACCATCTCGAAAACCGCTTCGACCGTCGCGGCGACCGCGCCGACAACCGCTGGGATCGCAAGGGCGAGCGTTTCGACAACCGCTGGGACCACCGGCATTGAACCCCGCAAAACATCGCATCGACGCAGCCGACGCACGCCATGGCCGACGGACGCGCGCATAACGATGCCGAACCCTTTACGCTTTTGCGCGTGAGTCCGGACACACTCTCGCGCACCCCGGCCATCGCCACCCCGACGGCGGCCGGGGCTCTTTCTCTCGACGCCTTTCTGGCGGGCATCGGCACGCGCGCGTTCCGGTTCGCCGAGATGGGCCTGCGTCATCGCGAAGACGCGCTGGACGCGGTGCAGGACGCGAGGATGAAGATGCTGCAGTACCGCGACCGCCCATCGGCGGAATGGACGCCGCTGTTTTGGAGCATCCTGCGCAGCCGCATCGTGGACGTGCAGCGGCGCAGCCTGTTTCGGCTGCGTTGGTTGGCGCCGGCGCATCGCGACGACGACGGCGACGAGGCCGTCGATTGGCGCGACGACGACACACCCGAACCCTCGCGTGCCCACGACGGGCGCGAAGCCTATGCGGCGCTCACCGAAGCGCTGCGCGCGCTGCCGAGGCGGCAACGCGAAGCGTTCACGCTGCGCGTTCTGGAGGAATGCGACGTGGCGACCACCGCACAGATCATGGGCTGCGGCGAAGGAGCGGTGAAAACCCACCTCTCCCGCGCACGCGAGGCCTTGCAACGCAAGCTGGAGGATTTCCGATGAGCCATCGCCCGAACGAATTGGAAGGCGCCGACGCGCGCGACGCGACGTTCGACGCCGCCGCCCGCGCTGCGCACGACGCGGCACTGCAGCGCGTGTCCGCGCGGGTGCAGGCGCAACTGCATCAGCGCCGCCGCGCGGCGCTGTCCGAACGCGCCGCCGCCCCGCGCGCGCTGTGGCCGATGTTGGTCGTCGGCGGCACCGCGGCATTGGCGCTGGCGATCGGCTTGCGCTTTGCGAACGACGGCAACGACCCCACCGACCCGTCGGCGACATCGGCGACGAGCGTCGCCTCGAGCGCAACCTCGACCGGCGAGCCCACCGTCGCGCCGAATGCGATGGCGACGCGCGACGCGCCTGCGCCGAACACAGCGACGGACGAGGACTCGGCGCTCGCCGAAATCGAACACTTGCTCGACGACGACGGCTTGGACGACGACACGTTGTTGGCCGCGAACGACGACGGCATCTTCGCCGCGTTGGACGAAAATCCCGATCTGTATTTGTGGCTGGGCTCGAATGAGGGCTTGGCAGGTACCACGGAGTCGCTATGAACCGCACGCCATCGATTCGCACCCTCCACACGCTACGGCGCACGGCCACCATCGCGCTTGTCGTCGCGCTCGCGCTGTGCGCGTCGGCCGGCAGCGCGCAGACGCAGCGAAACGCACCCGCCGCACGCGCGGCTTCGGAACAATCCTTACCCGCGTGGGAACAACTCTCGCCCGCGCAACGCGAAGCGTTGATGACCACGTTCCGCGACCGCTGGAACCAGAGCCCGCAACAACGCGCGCGCCTCATGAATTACGCGCAGCGTTGGCAGAAAATGACGCCGGAACAGCGGCAGCGCGCACATGCGGGCAAGCAGCGCTGGGAAAAAATGACGCCTCAGCAACGCGCGCAGGCCCGCGCGGCGTTCGAGCGGC
>JADZBF010000198.1 GCA_020852215.1 Lysobacter sp.
CGATGTGATACGCCGCGCTCGCCGCCGCATCCAACCGATCCAGAAACCACAACCGCTGCTGCGACCACGACAACGGCAACGGGCCACCTCGGTCGGCCTGCGGGAACGCGGCGATCGATGCCCCGTCGTTCACATCCGCATCGGTGCGACGCGCATCGACGAGAGCCGCCATCATGGCCAGATCCGAAGCCTCGAAGAGGTCGCGAAGCGTGACCTCGACACCCCACCACGACGCGATCCGCGCCTGCAGATGTGTGAGGAACATCGAATCCGCGCCGAGCGACAACAGATGACTGTGGGTATGCACGACGGCATGGCCGCCGAGTTCGCGCCATGCTTCCGCAAGGCGGTACTCGGTCGGTGTCCGCGGCGCTTCGCCGGCCGCATCGTCGGTCTCATGCGGGCGATCCCAGCGCCAGACCGGCGCGAATCCACCGTCGCGCAGCAAGCTTCGGCAGCGTCCGCGCTGGATCTTCCCGCTCGTGGTGCGCGGCAGCGCGCCGGCATCGACCAGCAACAATGCGACCACATCGACGATCTCGTGCGCATCGGCGAGCGCGGTCAACCAGCGTGCCGCCAGCCCCTCGGTCAGCGCCGCAATGTCGGTGCGGCGACGCGTCGCCAGTTCCTGCACGACGACAAGACCGAACCCATCATCGTCGATCGAGAATGCGGCGCAGCCGTCGGCACGGAACGCTGGATCCAGCGATTCGACCGTACGTTCGATATCCTGCGGAAAGAGATTGCGACCGCGGTGAATCATCATTTCGCGCAGGCGTCCGACGATGTACAGCGCCTCGTCGCGAACGAAACCGAGATCGCCGGTACGCATCCAGCGCGTATCGCCATCGACGACGAAGGTGGCTGCGGTCGCCTCCGGCCTGCGCCAGTAGCCTTCCGCCACCGAAGGACCAGCGACCCAAATCTCGCCGATGGTTCCTTCGGCGATGGGCGATAGATTGGTGGGATCGCGAATATCGCAACGATGCAGAGCATTGCGGCGGGCGCCGACGCAGGCGATCTCGATCGTGTCGCCATCGTCGCGCACCTGCGCGCTGCCGGCCTCCAGCGCGATGCGATCCAGCGAGAGGACACGGACGGGCGTCTCGCGCTCCGCCCAGCGGTCCGCGCACACCAGCAGCGTCGATTCGGCGAGACCGTACGCCGCGGTCGGCGCCGTCGAGCGCAGGCCGCAGCGCGCATGCATTGCGGCGAAACGACGCATCGTCTCGGGCCGCACGCGTTCGGCGCCATTGACGCAGACGCGAAGCGCGTCCAAGCGCAGAGCATCGCGTTGCGCATCGTCGACGCGATCGCAAGCCAGCGCGTAAGCGAAGTTCGGTGCGACCGTCATGGTCGCGCCGACATCCGACATCAATTTCAGCCAGCGATACGGCCGCCGCAAGAAAACCGAGGGCGGGAACTGCAGACAGCGACAGCCGGCGTACAGCGGGTACAACATCGCCCCGATCAGCCCCATGTCGTGATAGGGCGGCAGCCAGGACACGATCACATCGTCGCGGCCGATGCCGTAGACCAAGGTCGCCAGCGCCGCGTTGGCCAACATGTTGCGATGCGAAACGATCACGCCCTTCGGTTCCGAAGTGGAACCCGAGGTGTACTGCAGGAAGGCCGGATCTTCGGGGCGCACATCCGGTGCGCGCCAGGCATCGATACGCAGAGGATCGACGACGAGCGACCGCCACTGCGTCTGCCCGGACACAGCGACATCGAGTTGCTCGATCGCCTGCGGTGTACTCAGCGCGAGTACCGCGCCGCTGTCCCGAAGAATGCCTTCGAGACGCTCGCCGGCACTGGATTGCAAGGGAGAGACCGCAGGCACGGCGACCAGCCCGGCATGCAGGCAGGCGAAGAACGAAAGGCTGTAATCGATGCCGGGCGGATAAGCGATCACGACCCGATCGCCGGGACGTGCGTGATCCAGCAACTCGACCGCGGCGGCGCGCGCGCGCGCATCGAGTTCGGCGAAGGTCAGCGTTTCGGATGCGACGATGCCGGCGGGCAGAAAGGCGAAGAGCGCCTCATCGGGCGATTCGATTGCTCTTTGTGAAACGAGTTCTGGAAGCGTTGTTGGAACCTGCGGAGTTCCTTCTGCGTCTGCGCTCATGCGCGTCCCGGGGCCGAAAAACTTTTAGTTGGGAATTTTTTCGTCGACGGCACCCCGACATCTTCCTAAACCGTCAAACGCGGCTTCGCGCGATGCGCGATACAGCCGGCCCCTCTCCTTTTGGTACTGCAGCGGGGGCAGTATATCAGCACCTTTCGGCATCGCAAGCAGGCGCACCGCGCACGCGAACAGCGCCGTGAGAAGCGTACTAGTCGCTTGCGCGCATGTCGCGTTCGTATATGATCCATGGCACTGCGAGATGTTCGATCGGGTCCGTTTCACAACCCGAAACGCAGATTCCTCTGCTCTGGAATTCCCAATGATAGACAGTACGTCGGATACCCCCGAAGCAGGGCCACCTGGGGATGGATACCTGCAAATCGATCATCTCGCCATCGCCGTGCGGGATCTTGAGCAAGCGATCGTGTTCTATCGCGACGTGCTCGGTTTCACATTGATGAGACGGCTCGTCACGCGCGGCCGTTCCACCGGAATGATTTCCGCCGAGATGGAATTCAACGGCATCCGATTCGTTCTGTGCCAGGGGACCGAACAGGCATCGCAGGTGTCGCGTCTGATCGACGAATACGGGCCGGGCGTCGCGCATGTCGCGATGCGCGTCAACGATGTGTGCAGCACCGTGAACGACCTGAGCGCACGAGGGATGGCGTTCGACACCAACGTCATCGAAGGCCCGGGTCTCAGACAGGCATTCACGACGCGTTGCGACAATTCCGGGCTGAGCTTCGAATTCATCCAGCGCGACTCCGGCCAGGAAGGCTTCGTCGATACGAACGTCGAGCAATTGTTCCATCAGCTCGAGGCCAAAGGCGCTTTCTGATCGCCTGCGACCGAACGTTCGCATATAAATTCTTCAGCAGGAACGCCACCCGCATGACGCCGAAGTCCATGAACGCCGACACTGTCGGCCGCAGCGCTCGATCGAGCGTCATGAACTTCCTCAACGAGATCGCGCAACGTCACCCTGGCGCGATCTCGTTCGCGTCGGGGCGACCGGCCGAACGTTTCTTTCGACCCGAAGCATGGGCTCCGGCCGAAGCGTCGTTCTACGCACACTACGCGCAAGCGAACGGCATGTCCGAAAGCGCCGCGCGCCATCGGCTGGCGCAGTACGGGGCGACCGCCGGAATCATTCGGGAAGAGATCGCGACGCAATTGCGCATCGATCACGGCGTGCCCTGCACGGCCGAGCGTATCGTCGTTACCGTCGGCTGTCAGGAAGCGATGGCTCTGTGCATCCTTGCCCTGTGCAACGCGCGCGATCGCGTGCTGCTGGTGCGCAACCCGACGTACATCGGCGCCACCGGCGTTGCTGATGCCGCCGGCATCCGCGTGGTGCCGGTCGAACCGACCGCAGACGAATCGTTGGATCAGGCGCTGGCACGCAGCGTGAGCGAACTCGCTCGCGAAGGTCTCTCGCCGGCGGCCTTCTATCTGATTCCGGATTTCGACAACCCCACCGGCGAAGTGATCGCGCGCGAGGATCGCGAACGACTTCTTGCGCAGTGCGCGCAGCACCGGATCGTGGTGCTGGAAGACAACCCTTACGGCATGTTCCGATTCGAGGGCGAAACGGTGCCTTCGATGGCGCAGCTCGACCGACACGGCGGCGTGATCCACCTCGGAACCTTCTCGAAAACGCTGTTTCCCTCCGTGCGCGTGGGCAGTGCGGCATTCCCGGAGACGTTGTTCGGTGACGCCGATGCCGCCGTCGCGTTGCGCGAGAACGTGGTCGAACGCAAGAGCTTCCTCACGGTGAACACCAGTCAGCACTGCCAGGCGCTGGTGGGCGCCCTGCTACGCCATTACGGCGGTTCGCTCGCCGACCATGTGCGAGCACCGATCGGTTTTTACCGCAGGAACCGCGATGTCGCAATCGAATCGCTGACAGCCGGATTCCGCGGATTCGAAGACCGCGTGTCGTGGAACCAACCCGCCGGCGGCTTCTTTTTGTCGGTGCGGCTGCCGTTCGAGTTCGACGACAACGCGCTCGACACCTGCGCCACGCGACATGGCGTGCTGGTGATGCCGATGCGCTATTTCGCGATCGACGATGGGTGGCGCGATACGGTGCGGATCGCCTTCAGCAATCTCGAGCCCGAAACCATCCGGGAAGGCATCGCACGGTTCTGCGCCTACGCGGTCGATCGGATGCGGAACCCATCGACATGATTGTCCCCGCCCCTCTTCTGGATGCCGCGATCCGTCGACTGCTCCGCGCGCGCGGCCTGTCCGCACAGCACGCAGGGGATGTGGCCTCAGCTTTGATCGAAACATCGCTGGACGGCATCGACACGCACGGCGTCCGCCTGCTCAAAACCTATCTGCTCGAACTCGAAGGTGGCCGCGCGATCGCGACACCCGAACTGCGCGTCGACGGCGCCCTGCCCGCGACCTGCGTGCTGGATGCGGGCAACGCATTGGGCGCCGTCGCGATGAGCGAAGCGATGCGCATCGTTTGCGATCGTGCGGCGCAATGCGGCGTCGCCGCGGTCGCGGTCGCCAATTCCAATCATTTCGGTGCGGCCGGTCACTATGCGCGAATCGCCGCCGGACGCGGTCAGATCGGGCTGGTCTTCAGCAACTCGGATGCCTTGGTGGTGCCGTTCGGCGGATCGACGCCGCTCAATGGCACGAATCCGCTGGCGATGGCGGCGCCGGGCATGGACGGCGACGATTTCGCCTTCGACATGGCTACGAGCCATGCGGCGTTCTCGCGGGTGTCGCAAGCGCTCGACGCCGGCTGCGAGGTCGAGGCCGCCGCCGTTCAAGGCGATCGGCTCGCGGTCACCGCGCAGCATACGGTGCCGATCCTGCAACCGCTCGGCGGCGCCAAGGGCCAAGGGCTGGCGATGGCGATCCAGATCCTCTGCGCGCTGCTGGCCGACATGCCTTACGACGCGGAACTGAGCCATCTCTACACGCCTCCGTACGATCGACCACGGCGCATTTCGCATTTCGCGATCGCCATCGAGATCGGCGGTTTCGTCGATCCGACGCATTTCGAAACGCGGCTGACCGAACTGCACCGGCGGTTCCGAGCCAGCACGCCTGCCGGAGACGCGTCGGTCGCCGTTCCGGGCGATCGCGAGCGCGCGTCGCGAGCGCAGCGCATGCGCGACGGCATCGCCCTCGACGCCGACCTGCGAACGTTGATCGCGCCGTGGCTGTCGTCCGATCCGGCGACTGCCGAAACGCAATAGCCTCGTGCGCAACGACATACCGCGCAGACGATCATTGATCGAGATAAGCCGCATGACCCAAGGAGCGCCACGATGAGCGACGCCACCACGCAGTCCCTCGCGGTACAACACGCGACGACATTCGTCGCAGGTTTCGCCGCGCAGGTCCGCGCGACGCCGGAGGCCGAGGCACTGCGCTTCGGCGCGACGGCGCTGACCTACGCCGAACTCAACGCCGCCGCGAACCGAGTGGCGCATGCCTTGATCGCGCGCGGCGTGGCGCCGGAATCGCGCGTCGGCCTGTGCGCCGAGCGCGGCATCGAGCTGATCGTCGGTTTGCTCGGCATCCTCAAGGCCGGCGGTGCGTACGTGCCGCTGGATCCGACTTATCCGCGCGAGCGCGTGACGCTGATGGTCGAGGACAGCGCCCCTGTCGCCGTCGTCAGCGGCGACGGCGCCGCGACGCGGGTCGGGATCGAGTCCGCGCGGCTGCTGGAAGTGGCCTCGACGCAGGACGTCGCCGGTCACGATCACGACCCCGATGTCGATCTGCGCGGCGAACATCTGGCGTACGTGATCTACACCTCGGGCTCGACCGGCAAGCCCAAGGGCGTGATGGTCGAACATCGCCAGCTCATGCATCTGTGGCGCGGCATGCGCGCCCGGGTGTTCGACGCCTTGCCCGAGGGGCTGCGTGTGGCGCTCAACGCCAGCGTGTCCTTCGACGCCTCGCTGCAGGCGATCGTCCAGTTGTGCTCCGGTCACGCGC
>JADZBF010000199.1 GCA_020852215.1 Lysobacter sp.
AACGACAGGTGCGCAAACAGGCGAAGGAGATCCGCGAGAATTACGTCGCGCCGCCGCACACCACCGAATTCGCGATTCTGTTCCTGCCGACCGAAGGTTTATACGCGGAGGTATTGCGTCGCCCGGGGTTGGTGGAAGCGCTGCAGCGCGATCAACGCATCGCGGTCGCCGGGCCGACGACGTTGCTGGCGCTGATGACCAGCTTCCAGATGGGCTTTCGCACGCTCGCGATTCAGGAGCGTTCCAGCGAAGTGTGGCGCACGCTGGGCGCGGTGAAGAGCGAGTTCGGCAAGTTCGGCGATGCGCTGGACGCGGTGAAGAAGAAGTTGGACGAAGCCAGCGGCAAGATCGAAGAAACCAGCCGACGCAGCCGCGTGTTGACACGCAAATTGCGCGACGTGGAATCGCTGCCGATGCTCGACGCGCAAAAGCTGCTGGGCGATGCGGCGGCGGACGAGTCGGACGAAGACGCCTGAAGCTCGAATTCCACGGGCCTCTGTAGAGCGGAGCGCAGCTCCGCTGATGCCGTCTCGGTAGCGCCACAGCGGAGCTTCGCTCCGCTCTACAAGGGAAATTTTGAATTCAGCGGAGCTTCGCTCCGCTCTACAAAATCGTTTTGCGGGGTTCGTTATCGAACGATGACGTGTTCGACGATCGGCCCCGGTCGCGCATAACGCCACGCCACCAACACTGCGCTCGCCAACAATGCGGCGGCGATCAGGAACGCGATGCCGGGCAAATGCACCGGTGCGTGCGGGCCGATGAAATAACCGAACGAACCGGCGAACAACAGCGGCGCGACGATGCCCGCGAGCGAAATCAAACTGCTCATCGCGCCCTGGATGCGGCCCTGCATCTGCGGTTCCACTTGATGCGTGATCAGCGCTTGGCACGCGGGCGCGGCGATCGCCCACAGCGCGCTGATCGGCAGACCGAGCATGAACACCCAGCCCTGTCCGGCGAAGCCGTAGATCACGAAGCCCACCACACCGCAACTCAAACCGAACAGCACGGCGCGGCGTTCGCCCATCGCCTTGACCAATTTGCCGACTAGGATCGCGTTGACGATCACGCTGAACACGCCGACCACGGCCAGCACGTAACCGGCCTGCTTCTCTTTCCAACCGAAGCTGGCGTCGGCGTACAGCACGAAGGTGCTGGGATACACGTAATGGGCGAAGTTGGCGATGAACACCACCGCCACCAAGCCCCAGATTTGCGGGTAATTGCGCAACAGTTTGACGCCGCCCATCGGTTTGGCGTGCGACCAATCGAAGGTGGCCGAGCGGCGTTCCTTCGGCAACGATTCGGGCAACACGAACAAGCCGTACAGGAAATTCAGCAGCGCCAGCGCCGCCGAACACCAGAACGGCAGACGCTGATCGACATCGCCGAGCACGCCGCCGAGCAGAGGCCCGAGGATGAAGCCCAAACCGAAGGCCGCGCCGAGCATGCCGTAGCTTTTCGCACGATCTTGCGGCGCGGTGATGTCGGCGATGTAGGCGTTCGCGGTGGTGAAGCTGGCCGAGGTGATCGCCGAGAGAATGCGGCCGACGAACAGCCACGCCAGATTCGGCGCCAGCGCCATGAACACGAAATCCAGGCCCAGGCCGAGACAGGAGATCAGAATCACCGGGCGCCGGCCGAAACGGTCGGACAAGGCGCCCTGCACCGGCGCGCTGAAAAACTGCACCACGGCGAAGGCGAAACTGAAAATGCCGATCCAGTACGCCGCGACGGAGGTATCGCCGCCGACGAAGTCTTCCACCAAATGCGGCAGCACCGGAATGATCACGCCGAACGCCAGCACGTCGATCAGGATGGTGATGAAGATGAACGCGAGCGCGGCGCGTCGGCCGGCGGCGGTCGGTGCGGAGGATGTGGTCACGGTGGGGGGAGAAGCGACAGAGCGCACAGTGTATCGGTCGCCCAGGCTTCGCGTCGTCGTCGAGCCTCGGGTGCGCCGCCAAGATCGCGGCCGCTTGCTCTCGCGGCGAACGCAGGCGACATCGTCGTCGTCGCGTCGTCGCCGGCTCGGTGAATACGATTTCCCGTGTAACTCTTTGAAACTCATCGCCAATATCGGCGGCGAGCGGGATGCGGGTGGCGTCTCGCAGACGCCGATTTGCCGCAGCGCAACATTTGTGGTTTAGTCGGATCGACCGGCGATACAGCCAAGACGGATGCGGCCGCGCGATGCGCGCCCGCGACCGCCGAGGATGCATCGCCTCGATTTTCCGTCGGCGGTATTCCACACCCCCTCCATTCACCCCTTCCATCCGCACGGAGACCTCTCCGAAATGGACAGCGATCAACGACCGAACGGTCCGCACACGCCCCTGTCGCCGCGAAGCGACAGGCACGACGCCGCGCTGTACGACCCGCGCGACGAACACGACAGTTGCGGTTTCGGCCTGATCGCGCAGCTCGACGACCAGCCCAGCCGGGCCTTGGTCGATCGCGCGCTCACCGCGCTCGAACGCATGACCCATCGCGGCGGCATCGCCGCCGACGGCCTGTCCGGCGACGGTTGCGGCCTGTTGCTCAAACGCCCCGACGCCTTCCTGCGCGCGCTCGCGGCCGAAGCCGGCATTCCGCTCGGCCAGCGCTACGCGTCCGGCATCGTTTTTCTGCCCGACGACGACGCAGTGCGCGAACGCGTGCGCGAGGGTTTCGCGCAGGCCTTGCGGCCTTTGGGATTGGCGGTGTCCGGTTGGCGCCGCGTGCCGGTGGACGATTCGGTCTGCGGCGCGCAGGCGAAAGCCTCGATGCCCGCGATCGAGCAGTTGTTCGTCGTGCCGGTGCTGGATGTCGAAGGCGCGCGAATGACGCCCGAGGCCTTCGATCACGCGCTGTATCTCGGCCGCCGTCGTGCCGAACAAGCGCTGCGCCAAACGTTGGGCGAGAGATCGGGCGTGTATGTCGTCAGCCTTTCGGCTAGCAGCATCGGCTACAAAGGCATGGTGCTGCCGCAGTATCTGCCGCAGTTGTATCCCGACCTGCAACGCGCGGATCTGGCCAGCAGCGCGGTGGTGTTCCATCAGCGCTTCTCCACCAATACCAGCCCGCGTTGGCCGCTCGCGCAGCCGTTCCGCCTGCTCGCGCACAACGGCGAGATCAACACCATTTCCGGCAATCGCATCTGGGCGCAGGCGCGCGCGCACGTGTGGCGCACCGCGCAGTTGAATCCCGCCGAATTCGAGCCGGTGATCGAACTCGACGGTTCGGATTCGCAAAGCCTCGATTCGATGCTGGAACTGCTGCAGGCCGCTGGCATGGATTTGCTCAAGGCGCTGCGCATTCTGATTCCGCCGGCGACGCAGTCGCTGGAATACAAGGATTCCGATCTGCTGGCGTTCTACGAGTACTACGCGATCAACAGCGAGCCGTGGGACGGCCCGGCGGGCATCGTCGCCTTCGACGGCCGTTACGCCGTGTGTACGGTCGATCGCAACGGCTTGCGCCCCGCGCGCTGGCAGCTCAGCGACGACCGCACGTTCATGGTCGCGTCCGAAGCGGGCGTGTGGGATGTGGATGTCGCGCGCATTCTCGCCAAAGGCAAACTCGGCCCCGGACAGATGATCGCCGCCGATCTGCAGAGCGGCCGCTTGCTCGATTCCGAGGCGATCGATCGGTTCAACCGCGAGCGCGCGCCGTACAAAGAGTGGCTGCGGCAGGGCATGACCTATCTGCACACCGAATTGGTCGATCCCAATCTCACCGCGACGCCGTTCGACCCCAGCACGCTCGCGGGCTTCCAGAAACTCTTCCAACTCACCCGCGAGGAGCGCGAACAGATTCTGCGCCCGCTCGCGGAGACCGAGCAGGAAGCCGTGGGTTCGATGGGCGACGATATTCCGATGGCGACGCTGTCGCAGCGGGTGCGTCCGCTGTACGACCGTTTCCGCCAAGCCTTCGCGCAGGTGACCAATCCGCCGATCGATTCCTTGCGCGAAGACTGCGTGATGTCGTTGGGCACCCAGATCGGCCAGGAAGGCAATCTGTTCGTCGATGGTCCGGAACAAGTGCGGCACGTGATGCTGAACTCGCCGGTACTGTCGCAGCGCAAGCAGCGGCAGTTGTTGACGCTGCCGCAGTTCCGCGATTCGCATCGCTATCTGGATCTGAATTTTTCGCCGGAAGAAGGCTTGCGCAACGCGCTGCTGCGACTGTGCGCCGAAGCCGAGAGCGCGGCCCGCGACGGCATCGAATTGCTGATCGTCACCGACCGCCGACCGCGGCGCGACGAATTGTTGGTGCACGCCTTGCTTGCGACCGGCGCGGTGCATCGCCATTTGGTGAAGACTGGCCTGCGCTGCGCATCGAATTTGATCGTCGAAACCGGCACCGCGCGCGATGCGCATCATGTCGCCTGCCTGATCGGTTACGGCGCGACTGCGGTGTATCCGTATCTTGCGTATCAAACGCTGCACGATCTGGGCCAGCGTGGCATCCTCAAAACCAAGCACGGCGAAGTGGCGCAGATCGGCCGCAGTTATCGTCGCGGCATCAAGAAAGGCTTGCTGAAGATCATCTCGAAGATGGGCATCAGCACCATCGGCAGTTATCGCGGTGCGCAGTTGTTCGAGATCGTCGGCTTGGATCGCGACGTGGTCGATCTGTGTTTCGGCGGCACGCCGTCGCGCATCGGCGGCGCCACGTTCGAGGATCTGCAGGCCGATGCCGCGCGCATCGCCTTGCATGCCTGGGACAATAACGCGCTGCCGGAGATCGGCGGCTTGTTGCAATACACGCCGACAGGCGAATACCACCAGTACAACCCCGACGTGGTCACGCGCCTGCAGCGCGCCGTGCGCAGCGGGTCGCGCGCGGATTGGATCGCCTATGCCGACGCGGTGAACACGAGGCCGGCGGCCGCGTTGCGCGATCTACTCGCGTTGGACACGGCGCAGACGACGCCGATTCCGCTCGACGACGTGGAACCGATCGAGCGCATCGTCCAGCGTTTCGACACCGCGGCGATGAGCCTGGGCGCACTATCGCCCGAAGCGCACGAAGCCTTGGCGATCGCGATGAACCGCCTCGGCGGCCGCAGCAATTCCGGCGAAGGCGGCGAAGACCCGGAGCGCTACGGCACCGAGAAAGTCTCGAAGATCAAACAAGTCGCGTCGGGCCGCTTCGGCGTTACGCCCGAATACTTGGTCAATGCCGAAGTGCTGCAGATCAAGGTCGCGCAAGGCGCCAAGCCCGGCGAAGGCGGGCAGTTGCCCGGCCACAAAGTCAACGCGCTGATCGCGCGTTTGCGTTACGCGCGGCCGGGCATCGGTTTGATTTCGCCGCCGCCGCATCACGATATCTATTCGATCGAAGATCTCGCGCAATTGATTTTCGATCTGCGCCAAGTGAACCCCGAAGCGCTGATCTCGGTGAAATTGGTGGCGCACGCGGGCGTGGGCACGATCGCGAGCGGCGTGGCGAAAGCCGGCGCCGATCTGATCACCATTTCAGGCCACGACGGCGGTACCGGCGCCAGTCCGCTGTCGTCGATCCGCTACGCCGGTACGCCCTGGGAATTGGGCTTGAGCGAAGCGCGACAGGCCTTGGTCGCGAACGAATTGCGCGAACGCGTGATCGTGCAGGCCGACGGCGGTATGAAGACCGGCTTGGACGTGATCAAGGCCGCGCTGCTGGGCGCGGAATCGTTCGGCTTCGGCACCGCGCCGATGATCGCGCTGGGCTGCAAATATCTGCGTATCTGCCATCTGAACAACTGCGCGACCGGCGTGGCGACGCAGGACGATGTGCTGCGCGCCGAACATTTCACCGGCTTGCCCGAGCGCGTCGAGCACTTCTTCCGCGGCATCGCCGAAGACGTGCGCGAATTGCTCGCTTCGCTCGGCGCGCGCACGCTGGAAGAGATCGTCGGCCGTACCGATCTGCTGCGGCAAATCGAAACGGGCGTCGATGCGAGCGGGGTGCGCGAACGCATCGATCTGTCGCCGCTGCTCGCCAACGATGGGCTCGCGGTCGGCGGCCACTGCGGCGCGCGCGCGCGGCAGCCGGTGCCATCGGGTCTCGCCACGATTTTGGAGCACGACCTCGCCGATGTCGTCGCACAAAAGCGCGGCGGCGCGTTCCGCTACGCCATCCGCAACACCGACCGCACCATCGGCGCGCGGCTGTCCGGCCGCATCGCGCGTGCGCACGGCAATCACGGTATGTGCGATGCGCCGATCGACCTGCATTTCGACGGCACCGCCGGGCAAAGTTTTGGCGCGTTTCTCGCCGGCGGCGTGCATCTGGAACTCGAAGGCGAGGCCAACGATTACGTCGGCAAGGGCATGGCCGACGGCCGTATCGTGATTCGTCCGCCGCAGAACGCGCGCTACGTCGCGCACGAGTCGGCGATTCTCGGCAACACCTGTTTGTACGGCGCGACCGGCGGCGAACTCTACGCCGCGGGCCGCGCGGGCGAGCGTTTCGCGGTGCGCAACTCCGGCGCGCTCGCCATCGTCGAAGGCGCGGGTGATCACTGCTGCGAATACATGACCGGCGGCATTGTCGTCGTGCTCGGCCGCACCGGCCTGAATTTCGGCGCAGGCTTCACCGGCGGCATGGCCTATGTGCTCGACCGCGACCGCGATTTCGTCGACCGCTACAACCACGAGTTGATCGACATCCTGCGCATCAACTCCGAAGGCTTCGAACATCATCGCTCGCACTTGCTCGATCTGCTCGAAACCCATGTGCGTTACACCGGCAGCGCGCACGCGCGCGCGATCGTCGAGAATTTCCGCGATCACCTCGGCAAGTTCTGGCTGGTGAAACCGAAGGCGGTGAGCATCGAAGTGCTGGGCGAGACATTGCGGAGGGCGGCATGATCGCGTTATCGATCATCTCCTCCGTAGAGCGGAGCGAAGCTCCGCTTAGTCGGCTTCGGGAACGGTGCAGCGGAGCTTCGCTCCGCTCTACGAAGGGGGCTTTGCTCTTCGGAAGATGCCAGGTCCCATCGGTAGAGCGGAGCGCAGCTCCGCTGAGTCGGCTTCGGAAAGTGTGTAGCGGAGCTTCGCTCCGCTCTACAGGATTGGAGATGTGCAGCGGAGCTGCGCTCCGCTCTACGGGGGCGAGGCGTCGCGTGTCGATGTCGTTCTTCTCCCTCTCCCCCGCGTGCGGGGGAGAGGGGCGGGGTGAGGGGCGTCGTCGCGGCGAAGCGCCCCTCACCCGCACCTTCGGCGCGACCTCTCCCCCGCGTGCGGGGGAGAGGTGTCCGGAGGTTCGCATCGGCCCTGCCGCTTCGACAGGAGCGTCGGCATGAGCAAGAAAACCCCGCAAGCGTTTTTGCAAACGCAGCGGCAGATGCCCGAGCGCGTGCCGTTGGAGCGTCGCAAGCACGGCGACTTCGCCGAACTCTACGGCCGTTTCGACGAAGCCGACGCGAAGAAACAGGCCGCGCGTTGTTTGGATTGCGGTAACCCGTATTGTAGTTGGGGTTGTCCGCTGCACAACTACATTCCGCAGTGGTTGGAGTTGGCGCGCGAAGGCCGCGTCGCCGAAGCAGCGGCGCTGTGCCACGAAACCAACCCGCTGCCGGAGATTTGCGGTCGCGTGTGTCCGCAGGATCGTCTGTGCGAAGGTTCCTGCACGCTCAACGACGGTTTCGGCGCGGTCACCATCGGCGCGGTGGAGAAATACATCGTCGATCGCGCGCTCGCCGAAGGTTGGACGCCCGATCTGTCGCATGCGCGGGACACCGGCAAACGCGTGGCGATCGTCGGCGCCGGGCCTGCGGGTTTAGCGTGCGCGGATCGCTTGGCGCGCGCGGGTGTGCATGCGACGGTGTTCGATCGTTACGAACGCATCGGTGGCTTGCTGTGGTTCGGCATTCCGAATTTCAAACTCGATAAGTCCGTACTGGACGCGCGACGACGCACACTGGAAGGCATGGGCGTGGACTTCCGTCTCGGTGTGGAGATCGGTCGCGACGTGTCGCTGGATACGCTGCTCGCTGATTACGATGCGGTGTTTCTCGGTTTAGGCAGTTATCGCTACACCGACGG
>JADZBF010000200.1 GCA_020852215.1 Lysobacter sp.
AAGGCGGTCGTCACACGCCGTTCTTCAAGGGTTACCGTCCGCAGTTCTACTTCCGTACGACGGACATCACCGGTGCGGTGACGTTGCCGGAGGGTGTGGAGATGGTAATGCCGGGCGACAACATCAAAATGGTGGTGAGCCTGATCAACCCGGTGGCGATGGACGAGGGTCTGCGTTTCGCGATTCGCGAAGGCGGCCGTACGGTCGGCGCCGGCGTCGTCGCCAAGATCGTCAAGTGAGTCTTCGCCCGTAGGGCGAGGTCTCATCCCGGCGCAAGCCGGGATCCAGCAGTAGCGGAAATTGAGGCGACGAGAGGCGAGTCGGCGACGGCTCGCCGTCGCCGTCTCAGGAACGACGCGAATTACGACCCGGTCGTTGTTCGCCCGCTCCGACAGATAGACGCCAGTAGCTCAATTGGCAGAGCAGCGGTCTCCAAAACCGCAGGTTGGGGGTTCGAGTCCCTCCTGGCGTGCCATTCGCGGAACCTTGCCTCGACCGGAAGGGTACCCGCCCGCTCGCGGCCTTTTGCTGCGACCTTCTCCAGAAACGAAGCGATCCTAGAGCGACAGTCTTGAACAGCAGAGTCGAACCAAGCAAAAGCGGCGCCTCCACGGGCGACCTCGTCAAGTACGTCCTGAGCGGTCTGCTGCTCGGCGGTGGGCTCTTCGCGTTCTACTGGTTCGATGGGCAATGGCCCACCGTCGTCCGTGTGTTGTCGGTGATCGCCGGCTTGATCGCGGCCGGTGCCGTGTTCATGAGTACGGTGAAAGGCGCGCAGACCCGCGAGTTTCTGGTCGAGTCGCGTTTCGAGCTGCGCAAAGTCGTGTGGCCGACGCGTCAGGAAGCGTTGCGCACGACCTGGGTGGTGATGATCGCGGTCGTCCTGATCAGCTTGTTGTTGGCCGGGTTCGATCAATTGATCAGCCTGGGCGTCAAGCTCCTGCTGGCCAAGTGAGATGGAGACTTCCGTGAATTCCGAAATCGCCAAGCGCTGGTATGTCGTTCACGCTTATTCCGGGTTCGAGAAATCGGTGGCGCAGGCGCTGCGCGACCGCATCGCTCGTACCGGTATGCAGGACAAGTTCGGCGAAGTGTTGGTGCCGACGGAAGAAGTGGTCGAAATGCGCTCCGGCCAAAAGCGCCGTTCCGAGCGCAAATTCTTCCCCGGCTACGTGTTGGTGCAGATCGCCACGCACGACGAAGCCGGCATCCCGCGGATGGACAGCGAAAGCTGGCATCTGGTGAAAGAAACTCCGAAGGTGATGGGCTTTATCGGCGGCACCGCCGACCGCCCGTTGCCGATCCGCGATTCCGAAGCCGACGCGATCTTGCAGCGCGTGCAGGAAGGCGTGGAGAAACCCAAGCCGAAGGTGTTGTTCGAACCCGGTCAGATGGTGCGCGTCACCGACGGCCCGTTCAACGACTTCAACGGCGTGGTGGAAGAAGTCAATTACGAAAAGAGCCGCCTGCGCGTGGCGGTGCTGATCTTCGGGCGTTCGACGCCCGTGGAACTGGAATTCGGTCAGGTCGAGAAGGCCTGAGCAAAGCCGGGAATCGGGAATCGAGAATCGGGAATCGTAGAAACGCAAAGCTCAGGCTTTCGCTTTGAACGATTCCCCATTCCCGATTCCCCATTCCCGAATATCAACCAACGGGGAGCCGTAAGAGCCGACAAGGCTCGAAGGCGCTTGAACCCGAGGAGAGCCCTCAATGGCAAAGAAAGTCGTCGGTTATATCAAGCTGCAGGTGAAGGCCGGTCAGGCCAACCCCTCGCCGCCGGTCGGTCCCGCGCTCGGTCAGCGCGGCCTGAACATCATGGAGTTCTGCAAAGCGTTCAACGCGGCGACCTCCAAGTTGGAACCGGGTCTGCCGACTCCGGTCATCATCACCGCCTACTCGGACCGTACCTTCACCTTCGTCACCAAGTCGACCCCGGCGTCGGTGCTGTTGAAGAAGGCCGCCGGCATCCAGTCCGGCTCCAAGCGCCCGAACACCGAGAAGGTGGGCAAGGTCACGCGCAAGCAGCTCGAAGACATCGCCAAGGCGAAAGAAGCCGATCTGACGGCGGCCGATCTGGACGCAGCGGTCAAGACCATCGCGGGCTCGGCCCGTTCGATGGGTCTCGTGGTGGAGGGCTAAGACATGGCGATGAACAAACGACAGAAAGCGATTCTGGCTGCGGTCGAGCCGGGCAAATCCTACGCCTTCGACGACGCGATCAAGATCGTGAAGACGTCGACCAAGGCCAAGTTCGTCGAATCGATCGACGTGGCCGTGCGCCTCGGCGTCGATGCGAAGAAATCCGACCAGCAGGTGCGCGGTTCTACCGTGCTGCCCGCCGGCACCGGCAAGAGCGTGCGCGTGGCCGTGTTCTGCCCGGCCGGCGCGAAGGCCGATGAAGCCCTCGCCGCGGGCGCCGACATCGTCGGTATGGACGATCTCGCCGAGCGCATGCAGGGCGGCGATCTGAACTACGACGTGGTGATCGCCACGCCGGACGCGATGCGCGTCGTCGGTAAGCTCGGTCAGGTCCTCGGTCCGCGCGGTTTGATGCCGAACCCGAAGGTCGGCACCGTGTCGCCGAACCCGGCGGAAGCGGTGAAGAACGCCAAGGGCGGTCAGGTGCGTTACCGCACCGACAAGGCCGGCATCATCCACTGCACCATCGGCAAGGCCGACTTCGAAAGCGACAAGCTGAAGGACAACCTGCAGGCCTTGTTGCTGGACTTGATCAAGGCCAAGCCGTCCACCGCGAAGGGCACGTACCTGCAGAAGGTCTCCATCAGCTCGACGATGGGGCCGGGCGTCACGGTCGATCAGGCCTCGCTGACGTTGAAGTGACGTTAGCGGCGCGCTCGCGCATTGCGCGAGCGCCTTTGCCGCTGCGTCATCCCGACGCAGGTCGGGATCCAGCTTCCTGAGTAGCGCCGCCTGCGCTGGATGTTGGAAAGAACGTAAGAGATGGATCCCGGCTTGCGCCGGGATGACGTTTCAAAGGCGTCGGGCTTATGTCCGATGACCAGCAAGAATTTGAGGGCATCGCCGAAGGCAAGCTCGAAAGAGCGCACCCGACGCGATCGCCGTCAAAGACCGCAGGCGCGTCGGCGCGCGGCGGCCACGGGCAAGGAAGCGCGTTACGTCCGAACATCGACGCAACGGGTACGGCATGGAGTCGTGGCCTCGCAAGCGAGATCGCTTAATCGCGTCCTTCGGGACCGACCTGCGCAGATGGTGCCGCCCCCTCTAGACGATGTCTCTGGAAGGGCCGCCACCGGGATGCGTTCCGCATCCCCGGCGTCGATGGATCGATGCCGCCCGGGACCGCAAGCGGCAGGAGCCGCGAGCGGAGTTCACCAAGAGGAGTGCACATGGCTCTCAATTTGACCCAGAAGCAAGATGTAGTGGCCGAAGTGGCGGAAATCGCCGCCAAGGCGCACTCCTTGATCGCCGCCGAGTACGCAGGCACCACGGTCTCGCAAATGACCGCGATGCGTAAGAAGGCCCGCGAGAACGGCGTGTACTTGAAAGTCGTCAAGAACACGCTGGCCTCGCGCGCCGTGGCGGGTACCGAATTCGAGGTTGTCCAAGACAAACTCGTCGGCCCGCTGCTGTATGCGTTCTCGATCGAGGAGCCCGGCGCTGCCGGTCGCCTGATCAAGGAATTCGCCAAAGGCAACGACAAGCTGCAGCCGAAAGTCGTGTCCGTCGGCGGGCAACTCTATCCGCCGAGTCACGTCGAGGTGTTGGCGTCGCTGCCGACCCGCGATCAAGCCCTGGCCATGCTGGCCCGCGTTCTGGCCGAGCCGGCGACGATGTTCGCCCGCGCGATCAAGGCCGTTGCGGACAAGCAAGGTGGCGGCGAAGTGACGCCCGACGTCGAAGCGCCTGTCGAAGCTTGATCCGACGCCGCGTTCGCGCGCATTCGCTCGCGCGACGCACGGCCCGCAGAACCCACATCGAAATTCAATCTAGAGGTTAATCACAATGTCCCTTACCAACGAACAGATCGTCGACGCCGTTGCCGGCAAGACCCTGATGGAAGTGATGGAGCTGGTCAAGGCCATCGAAGACAAGTTCGGCGTCACCGCCGCCGCCCCGGTTGCGGTCGCCGTTCAGGCCGGCCCGGCCGTAGAGGCCGAAGTGCAGACCGAATTCGCCGTCATCCTGAAGGCGACCGGCGAGAAGAAGGTCGAAGTCATCAAGGCTGTCCGCGCCATCACCGGCCTGGGCCTGAAGGAAGCCAAAGACCTGGTCGAAGGCGCTCCGCAGACCGTCAAGGACGCCGTCTCGAAAGACGATGCCGAGAAGTTCAAGAAGGAACTCGAAGCCGCTGGCGCTCAAGTCGAGCTCAAGTGATCTTCGAAGAAGGTCATCCCGGTCGTCGCGCAAGCGCGCGATGACTCGGGATCCGGCGGTTTCGATCTTCGAAGTCGCCGGGGCTTCGCATCAGCGGAGTCGACATACCCAGGCTGGGGGCGTAAGCCCCCGGCCTTCGGTCGTTCCGAAGCAAGCGTTCCTAAGCAAGCGTTTCGAAAAAACAGTGTTCCCAAGCAAGCGCTCCATCCAAGCGGTACAGAAGCAGCAACAGAAAGAGCAACACAGAAACAGCAGTACAGAAAGCGAGTCGATCGGGAAGTCGTGGGAGAAGGCGTGCTGGTGCCGGCACTACCAGCGACTTCCGAATATCGATTTACCCGCGGCATGTTCGACCGAGCGCCCGATCGCATCCGATCCGACGCGTTCGCCGAACCGGCTGCGACCCGCGCGTCCCAAGGCGCCGGGCACAACAAAATTCAAGCTGAGAGGCCTTTCTCCCCATGACCACAGCTCACTCGACGACGTATTCGTTCACCGAAAAGAAGCGCATCCGCAAGAACTTCGGTAAACGCCGTTCGATCCTGGAAGTGCCGTTCCTGCTCGCCATCCAGGTCGATTCCTACCGCGAGTTCCTCCAGGCCGACACCGAGCCCAGCAAGCGCGAAGACCGCGGCCTGCATGCGGCGCTGAAGTCGGTGTTCCCGATCACCAGCTACAACGGCTACGCCGCGCTCGAATACGTCGGCTACAAGCTCGGCGACCCGGTGTTCGACGAGCGCGAATGCCGTCAGCGCGGCATGAGCTACGGCGCGCCGCTGCGCGTCACCGTGCGCGTGGTCATCTACGATAAGGAATCGTCGAGCAAGACCGTGAAGTACGTGAAGGAGCAAGAGGTCTACATGGGCGAAATTCCGCTCATG
>JADZBF010000201.1 GCA_020852215.1 Lysobacter sp.
CTCGGCCGCGCCGCCGGTTTATCCGGTAAGGCGGTGGGGGAGCGGACGGCGATGGACAAAGTAGCGGTCAGCCGCGCGGTGGGGCGGCTGCTCGAACGCGGCTTGCTGCAACGCGATACCCACGGCGACGATCGCCGCAGATCGGTGCTGGAATTGAGCGAGGCCGGTTACGCCGTTTACGACGACGTGGTGCCGGTAGCGCGCGATTACGAACAGCGCCTGCTGGCGCCGTTGAACGAGGCCGAGCGCGCGATGCTGGACGGTTTATTGAAGAAACTGGCAGCGGCGACCGAAACCTTGCGCGCGCCCGAGGCTTGAACGGTCGGCTGTCGTCGATCGCTCAACCCAACCAGCCGCGCTTGCGAGCGCGTCTCGCGTACCACACCAAAAAGATCGAGATCGCCAGCACCATCGCCGGCATCGCGAGCGCGCTCGGGCCGTAAACGGCATAGGTGTCGGCGATGAAGAATGCCTGGACGATCTGCACTACCACGCCGACGCACGACAGCGCCAGTACCGGCACCGCGATGCGGCTGCGCAGCAACAACATCAAGCAACCCGCGGCGCCGCCGAACACCGCGACGGCGAATGCGGCCGTCGCCCAGGCCGGGCGCGATTGCAATAAGACGCGCTGCGCTTCGGGCATCGCGCCCAGCGCTTCGGCGCTCATCGTCGCCTCTTGCACGTAGGCCATGACGCCCAGCAGATTCCAGGCCAGCAGCAGAGCGGAAACGATCCAGAACCACTTGGACGGACGATGCGACACCCGCATGACACCCCCTCGACGAGATCCCGATGCCAGACGGCCCGCCTCCCCGCGCGCCGTCGCACCGCCATCATACGCCGCCTGTTCAACCTGCGAACTCAACCCGCGAACGTCGAACTTCGTGCGGGTTCGCGAGCGGACGCGCGATCGTCGTCCGCTCGCCCGGCGACGGCAGGCCGCACCGCCGCGAGGGCGAATGCGGCGATGCGATCACTTCACGCCGTGCATCAACTTCTGAATCAGCGGCGCGATCAGGAACAACAGCACGCCGAAGCCGATCAACGACCAGAACCCGAAGGTGTAACCGGACAGCGCCGACGCGGTGGTCATGCCGCCTTCTCCGCTGACGTGGCCGGCGAAGATGCCCGACAGATTGTTGCCGATGCCGGTGGACAGGAACCAACCGCCCATGCCGAAACCGACGAGGCGCATCGGCGCGAGTTTGGTCACCATCGACAAACCGATCGGCGACAGGCACAGCTCGCCGATGGATTGAATCCAATACACCGCGAACAGCGTCCAGAACGGAATCTTCAAGGTCGCCGGATCGACCAGCGAGGACAGCGCGAACATCAACAACAGGAAGGCCAAGCCGTTGAACAACAGGCCCAAACCGAACTTGCGCGGAATCGACGGATTCATACGGCCCAGCTTCACCCAAATCCAGGCGATGACCGGCGCCAGCAGGATGATCGCCACCGAGTTCACGCTTTGGAACCAAGCGGTGGGGAATGTCCAGCCGCCGAAATCGCGATTCACGATATTGTCGGCGAGGAAGGTGAACGAGCTGCCGGCCTGCTCGAAGAACATCCAGAACAGGATGTTGAAGGCGAAGATGATCAGCATCGCGATGACTTTGTCGCGGGCTTCTTTGCCGTTGCGGATGCCTTCGATCAGCAGCATCACCGCGAGCAACACGAACATCACGGTGAGGATGATCTGCAGTTTCTGCGCGCCGAGCGCGAGCAGGAAGTACACCACCGGCACCACGCAGGCCGCGCCGATGGCGATGATGATGACGCGGTTGAGGCTTTCCCCGCCGACCGGCGGGGCGCCGATGCCCTTGAGCTGACCGCGACCGAGCCAGAACCAGAAGGTGCTGATCAGCATGCCGATGGCGGCCGCGATGAACACCACTTTGTAGGCCGGCATCGTCTCGGTGCCGAACACTTTCTCGGCGAGTATCTGGGTCAGGATCGGGGCGATGAACGCGCCGGCATTGATGCCCATGTAGAAGATGGTGAAGCCCGAATCGCGGCGATCGTCGCCTTGGGCGTAGATCTTGCCGACGACGGTCGAGATGATCGGTTTGAACAAACCGTTGCCGACGACGATGGTGGCGAGACCCAGCTTGAACACGTCCTCGTTGGGAATGCTCACCAGGAACAAACCGATGGCCATGATCACCGCGCCGACCAGGATCGAACGCTGATAGCCGATGTAACGGTCGGCGACGTAGCCGCCGAAGATCGCGCCGGCGTAGCCCAAAGCCAGATACGAGCCGTAGATCAAACCGGCGGGCGCTTGACCGGTCGCCTCGCCGTTGTAGAACTGCGCCACGATGTACAGCACCAGCGCCCAACGAATGCCGTAGAACGCGAAGCGTTCCCAGAATTCCGCCATGAACAGCATCCACAACGGTTTGGGATGTCCAAGGACTTGATCGAATTCGGGGATAGCCGACGGTTGATCGGTAGTGGCGGTCGCTCCGCTCATGCGGGGTCTCTCTCTTGAATAGATGGGTTGTGCGAAAGGCGTTCGCGCCATTCCCGCAGGGGTCAGGTCGCCGGCGGAGAATGACCGACCCGCTCCGGTGCGTCAAACCGGGCGGCGCGTGGTGCGCCGCAACATCGGCCGGGATTCAGGGCTTCGGGCGAAGATAGCGCGCATCGTCGAACGTCGCGCACCATTGCGGTCGATACACCACGATCAGCACGATGGCGCCGCCGGAAAGGAAGCCTTCGCCGAACATCATCGGCAGGGTCGCCGCCGCGTAGGCCGCGGCCGCCGAGTCGGTCAGCCAATACGCGACGCCGGCTTTCGCCAGATTGCTGGCGGCGATAGCGACGGCGCCGCCGAAAAAACCGCGAACCATCACGTAGACGAAGACGTTCGGCGGTAGACGTCGCTCGATGCCGATGGCGACCGCCTGCGCCACCACCACCGGCAGCGCGCCCGCAACCAGGAAATCCGGCGCCCAGCCGTACCACGCGCTGCCCATCGCCCACGCCGCGAGGCTGGCGATCGCCATCGACCACAGCGCGAAGCGCGGCCCGAACATCAGC
>JADZBF010000202.1 GCA_020852215.1 Lysobacter sp.
AGGCATGTTCCCGCTTGCGGGGAGAAGGGAAAAGGCATGTTCCCGCTTGCGGGGAGAAGGGAAAAGGCATGTTCCCCGCTTGCGGGGAGAAGGGAAAAGGCATGTCCCCCGCTTGCGGGGAGAAGGAAAAGAACACGCACCGCTTGCGGGGAGAAGGCAGGCGACACCCCCGCTGGAAGATTTTGAACAGGCTCTTAGGGTTCTTCGGGTTTGCCCGCCAGCGCACCCGGCTTGATGCCGCGGAAGCGGAAGGTCAACCACACGCCGACGGCGACGGCGTAGCACAGGTTGGGAATGAAGGCCTTGTCGAGCGTGGTGATCTGCGTGGTCCACGCGACGAAATTGGTGTACGCCGCCTGCGAAATGGTGAATGCGGCCACCATCAGCACCATGCGGATGGGTACGGGCTTGCCCAGGAACAACGCGATGATGGTCAATTCCGAAATGAACACGCCGACCACGAACGGAAGGATGCCGCCGGTCACCAGCATCAGCATCGTGCTGTCGTAGGTGTGCGCCTGGATCATCATGTCCGCGAACGTGATCCCGAGCGCGCGGCTGATCAGAAACATCAGAAACCCGGTGCTGAACGACATCATGCGCACGTACTGCTCGGCGCCATGGGCCAAGGCGATGACCCGGATCGCGATATACATCTGACTGCCGATCGTGATGAAGATCAGCAATTGCTCGAAAATGGTAAACGCGTCCCAAACCATGCGCTATTGATCCGTCTCGTTCGAAGTGGCCTCGACGGGCGCGAACATACCACAGCCGTCGAAGGGGGGCCGCCGAGCCGTCATCGGACGACGCGCAGATGGGAGGCGCGGCGCCGGCGCGGCGACGGCCCCTGCGGCGGGCGCTTGCGGTCGCGCCGCCAATAGAGAATCAGCGCCGCACCGAAGAACGCGCCGCCCAGATGCGCCACGTGCGATTCGCCGGTGATCCCGCCGAACAGCGCCAACGCCAACTGCAGCGCGATCAAGGCGATCACGAAATACCGCGCCTTGAACGTGGTGGGAAGAAAGAACAACCCCATCCGATCGTTCGGGAACAACCAGCCGAACGCGACCAGCAAGCCGTAGATGCCGCCGGACGCGCCAACGGCGAATGTGATGCGGCCCTCCGAAGAGACCATCCAAGTGGCCAGCGCGAACTGGGAAAGCGCCGCGCCGAGCACGCAAACCCCATAAAACACGAGGAATCGACGCGTACCCCATTCCGATTCCAACACCGCGCCGAACATCACCAGACCCAGCATGTTGAGCATCAGATGCACCGGGTCGGCATGCACGAACGCATGCGTGATCGGTTGCCAAGGCATGAAGATTTGCATGGCCCAGGGCTCGCCGGGCAACCAAGGCCAAAGCGCGAACCACTCGGACCGCGTCGGGAAAATCAACATCGCGATCAGCGAACACACGATGTTGACGATCAGCAGATAACGCGTGGCCGGGGGAAGCCTGGACAACATCCGAATTCCTTGGAGAGCAAGATGCGATGCGGCGTTGCCGCGTCGGTGGGCGCGTCGACGAGAGCGCCGTTTTCGTCTGCGTGTCTCGGTCGGCACCCAAAGCCGCCGAAAGGTGAACAGCGGCGCTCTATGATACCGACATGCGCACACTCCCGACTCTGGACGCCCGCGTCTTCGCCGACTCCTCGACGAGCCGTGAAGACGAAGTCACGGATTTTACCGCGCTCGGCGAGGCGGTCGCCGCGCATTTGGAGGCCCATGGCGCCTGCTGGATCGCGCACTGGCCTCCCCCGGCGATGGTCGCGCGGCTGCGCGAGGATCTCGAGCGCCTGCAAACGGATGCGGCGCTCGGCGAAGCGGCGGTGGGCCGGCTCGGGACGCACCTGCGTCGATCCGACGTGCGCGGCGACCGTACGTGTTGGCTGGACGATCCGCGCTGCGGCACGGTCGCCGCCGACTATCTCTCGGCCCTGACCCGCATTCGCGCCGCGATCGATCGTCGTCTGTTCCTGGGTCTGGTCGAATTCGAGGCGCATTACGCCGCTTATCCGTCCGGCACCGGCTATGCGCGGCATCGCGATCGTTTTCGCGACAGCGATGCGCGCGTCGTCTCGTGGGTGAGCTATCTCAATGCCGAGTGGGCTGCGGCCGACGGCGGCGCTTTGCGGCTGTATCTGCCGAACGGCGACAACTCGAGCGGCGACAGTTCGAGCGGCGACAGTTCGAGCGGCAACGTTTCGAGCAGCGGCATTTCGAGCAGAGACGGTTCGAACCACGACGGCTCGAACGACGACGCGGTCGAGACCATCGAGTTGGCGCCCATCGGCGGCAGCATGTGTTTTCTCAGCGAGTTGGAACACGAGGTCTTGGTCGCGCATCGCGAGCGTTACAGCATCGCCGGCTGGATGCGGCGGCGTACGCGCGACGCGTTCTGAGCACGACGTCGGTCTTTCGTCGGAATTCGCGGGCGCTACGCGTCGAACTGGCGGCGAATCGCGCCTTCGGGCGACGAAACGAATCCGGCGCGGGCAGCAGCGCCTTCACCGCGCGAACGTCATCCCCAAATCGATTCGTCGAGGCTGCGCGCGCGCTTCGCGACGCGCACGCGCCCTTCGTCGGAGACGTCCACACCTTCGCGACGCAGACGGTCGCGCTGTTCGACGAAACCTTCCGAGTCCGCGGGAAACGCGATCCGGCCGTCGCTGCGCAACACGCGATGCCACGGCAGCGTCGGATCGTCGTTGTGCGCGAGCAAGCGCGCCACCATGCGCGCCCGTCCAGGCAGGCCGGCGCGTTGCGCGACATGGCCGTAACCGGCCACCTCGCCGCACGGAATCGCGCGGATCGCGGCGACGATGCGTTCGGCGGGTGTACGAGCAGGTGCGCGGGCGGCCATTCGGGTAGCATAGCGCCTCCCCCTTCGGCCTCTTCCTTTCCCATGCAGAATTTCGAACAGATCCGCAGCCATTTGGCGTCCGCGGATTTCAAGCTGACGATGCAGGAGCCCTTCGTGTGCTGCGTCGAATTGTCTTTGTCGCAGGGCCGCCGGCATCAAGCGATCTTCCTGTCGGAATTGGAAGGCGAGGACGGGCGCGATTACTTGCGCGTCAGCACCGTGATCGCGCCGACCACCGGCATCGACGGCCGCCGCGCGCTGGCCTTCAACTGGCAGAGCCGCATCGGTTATCTGGCCATCGGCGAACTCGACGGCGTGCCGTATCTGCAACTGTGCGAAAACCGCCCCTACGACAGCCTCACGCCCTCCGAAATCGACCGCTTGATCCTGGAAATCGGCGGCATGGGCGATCAACTCGAGCGCGCGCTCTCGGCAGGCGGCGATTTGCTCTGAAGCCGTCGCCCGAATGCGCGATGTCCTCGACGCGCATCGAAGAACCCGCAAAAACGAAAGCCCCGGTGCGAACCGGGGCTTTGTCGTTATGGGCGCATGCGTTTCGCATTCGCAACACGCGGCGCGACCTCACGCCCAGCCGAACGCCTCGAACAACTTCAACAAGCCGTAGGCCACCCCGCCGGAGGCCGGAATCGTCAGTACCCAGGCCCAGAGGATGCGCTCGATCACCGTGAATTTGAGCTTGCGCGGGTTCTTGCCGAAGCCCACGCCCATGATCGCGGTGGAAATGCTGTGCGTGGTCGACACCGGCATGCCGAAATGCGCGGCAGTGACCAGGATGGTCGCGGACGCGGTTTCCGCGGCGAAACCGTCGATCGGGTGCAGCTTCACCATCTTGTGGCCGAGGGTCTTGATGATCCGCCAGCCACCCATCGCGGTGCCGGCCGCCATCACCACCGCGCAGGTGATCACGATCCACGCGTCGATGTCTTTCTCGCCGCCGTCGGGGTGCAGGAACTGCGCCCACGCCGGCAGTACGTCGAGCGTGCCGGCGCTCTGCGCGGCGTAGATGGTGAGTGCGATGATGCCCATGGTCTTCTGCGCGTCGTTGGTGCCGTGCGCGAAGCCCATGTAAGCGGCGGATGCCAACTGCGCTTTACCGAAGATCGCGTTGACCCAACGCGGCCGCGAAAGCTTGCCCAGCACCCCGCCGATCTTGGAGAACCCGAAGATCAAGCCGTACAGCAACGCCAGAATCAAAACGCCCAGCGTGAATCCCGCGATCGGCGAACTGACCATCGGGATCACCACTTTCCACAGGATGCCCTTGTTGCTGGTCCAACCCTCGTCGCCGAGTTTCGACCAGATCAGCGCCCCGAAATTATTGTCGGCGGCGGCCAACGCGGCGCCGCACAGGCCGCCGATCAGGGCATGCGACGAGGCTGAAGGCAGGCCGAGCCACCACGTGATCAGATTCCAGGTGATGCCGCCCATCAGCGCGCACAAAATCACCTGCGAGGTCACCATCACCACTTCGGTATCGATCAAACCCGAAGCGATGGTCTTGGCGACCGCGGTGCCCCAGAAGGCGCCGATCAAGTTCATGCCCGCGGCCAGAATCACCGCCTTGCCGGGCGTCAGCACTTTGGTCGCGACGACGGTCGCGATCGAGTTGGCGGTGTCGTGGAAGCCGTTGATGAACTCGAAAACGAGCGCGGCCAGAATGACGATCAGAACGAGAGTAAGCACGGAAGCCTCTTCGATGCGGTGTCGTGCGGTGTCGTGCGGGTTTGGCGGGCGGCGCGCGTCCTCGCGGACGCGGACGTCACGCGTGCATCGCAGCGGCGATCAACTGTTCTTGAGCACGATCTGATAAGCGACGACGCCCGCTTCGCGGCAGCGATCGATCGCCTTTTCGAGGATCTCGAAGAATTCCTTGAGCAGGAACATCTGCAGGCTGTCGAGCTTGCCGGAATAGATGTCGCGATAGAGTTCGAGCATCAGCCGGTCGGCTTCGTTCTCGATCGAGCGCAGCTTCTCGTTGAGCTGCGTCATGCGATCGATGTTCATCGTTTCGATCGCGTGCACCATCTCCACCACCACCGAAGCGGCCTGCTCCAGCATCGCCGCGCGGGGCGCGAAGTCGATGCCGTCCAGATGGTGGATGGCCAGCGAATAGCGATCGGCGAATTTCTCGATCTGCTTGGGGATTTTGTACAGCGCCGAACCGAGCGCTTCGATGTCTTCGCGCTCGATCGGGGTGATGAAGCTTTCGACCAAGGCCTTGCCGATCTTGTCGGACGCGGCGCGCTCGCGCTGGCGGGCGAGCTTGAAAGCGTCCAATGCCGGCTGGCGGTCGGGCGCCTTCATCATCGAATGCAGCGCCTTGGCGCTCTCGTGAGCGGCATCGGAGGCTTCGTCCAGCAGAGCGTAGAACTGCTTACCGGAGCCGAAGATGGTTTGCAGGGAGAACATGGGGACGCCTCGATGACAATGAGATGAACAGAGTAAGTCCGAATTATGACATCCGAATGACATCCGTCTCGGTTGTTTCATCCTGGCGAAACCCCACTGTCATGAAACCGGGGCCGACCCGGCTTCCGCCCCCGCCGGGACCGTCCCGAGGGGGTCGCGACCGCCTGCTATCCTCCCAGTCCCCCCCCCCCCCCCCCCCGCCAGCCCCCCCCCCAGCCCCCGCCCCACCCC
>JADZBF010000203.1 GCA_020852215.1 Lysobacter sp.
ATTATCTGACCGACCTGTGCCAACCCATGCACGCCGCCAATTTCATCAACAACCCCTTGCTCGGCGATTGGCGTCACAGCGGCTACGAAACCTACGCCGAAGACTTCGTGAAGAACCGCAATTTCTTCCAGCAACCGGGCGGCTACCCGCCGATTCGACGCGACGAAATCGAAGATACCAGTCCCAGCCCGGCCGGTTGGCTGATCGGCGTCGCCACGCAATCGCTGAATACGTGGAAAGAAGTGCTCAAACCCGTGAACGACACTAAAGTCAGGATCATTCCCGGACCGAATGGCCCGGTCGTCATCTACGACAATACGTGGACCGCTGCGGAAGCGGATCCGGCCTTGATGCGCTCGCTGTGGTTGGCGCCGAGAAACACGGCGCGTTACCTGTGCATGTGGGCGAATCGCGTGCTGGCGTAATCGAGAGCTTGCGGCGAGATCTCGGTCCTGCCGCGATCGGTTGCGAACGAGAAGCCGCGATGCCCTGGGCGAGCGCAAGACTCGCCCAGGGCATGACATCGTGGGCGGCGAAGCGTCAAACCGTTCGATTCGATTCCAGAAAATCCTGCGCGAACCGCTGCAGCACGCCGCCGGCTTCGTAGATCGAGACTTCCTCGGCGGTGTCGAGTCGGCAGATCACCGGCACTTCGAGACGTTCGCCGTTGTGGCGATGGACGACGAGGGTGAGATCGGCGCGCGGGGTGCGTGCGCCGATCACATCGTAGGTTTCGGTGCCGTCGAGGCCCAGCGTCAGACGTGTCGTGCCGGGTTTGAATTCCATCGGCAATACGCCCATGCCGATGAGATTGGTGCGGTGAATCCGCTCGAAGCCTTCGGCCGCGATCGCTTCCACGCCCGCAAGACGCACGCCCTTCGCCGCCCAGTCGCGCGAACTGCCTTGGCCGTAGTCGGCACCGGCGACGATGATCAACGGTTGACCGCGCTCCATGTAGGTTTCGATCGCTTCCCACATGCGCACGACTTGCCCTTCGGGTTCGATGCGCGCCAGCGAGCCTTTCTTCACCGTGCCGTCGGCGTTGCGCACCATTTCATTGAGCAGGGTCGGGTTCGCGAAGGTCGCGCGCTGCGCGGTGAGGTGATCGCCGCGATGCGTGGCATAGGAATTGAAGTCCTCTTCCGGCAAGCCCATTTTCGCCAAGTATTCGCCGGCAGCACTGTTCAACATGATCGCGTTCGACGGCGACAAGTGATCGGTGGTGATGTTGTCGCCCAGCACCGCCAGCGGACGCAGGCCCTGCAGCGTGCGCGGTTTCGCCAGCGCGCCTTCCCAGTAGGGCGGACGACGGATGTAAGTGCTCATCGGGCGCCAGTCGTACAGCGGGCTCACGCGTTCGCCGTGTTCGACCACGACCTTGAACATCGGCTCGTAGACTTTGCGGAATTGTTCGGGCTTCACGCTGGCTTTGACGATGGCGTCGATCTCGGCATCGCTCGGCCACAAATCTTTCAAGGTGATCGCGTTGCCGTTCGCATCGACACCCAAGGCATCTTTCTCGATATCGAAACGAATCGTGCCGGCGATGGCGTAGGCCACGACCAGCGGCGGCGAAGCGAGAAACGCCTGTTTCGCGTACGGATGGATACGACCGTCGAAATTGCGGTTGCCGCTGAGCACCGCCGTCGCGTACAGATCGCGATCGACGATTTCCTGCTGAATTTTGGGATCCAGCGCGCCGCTCATGCCGTTGCAGGTGGTGCAGGCGAAGGCGACGATGCCGAAGCCGAGCGCTTCGAGATCGTCTTTCAGCCCGGCCTCTTCGAGATACAACGCAACCGTCTTCGAGCCGGGCGCGAGCGAACTCTTCACCCACGGTTTGCGCACGAGGCCTGCGCGACGCGCGTTGCGCGCCAGCAGACCGGCGGCGATGATCACCGCGCCTTCGGGCATCAGCCCTGCGGCTTCCTGCGCGCGCGCGGCGTCGAGGTTGCCGGCGATGCCTTTCGCCGCGAGATCGGCAACGGCGACGCGTGCATGCGGGTTGGACGGCCCGGCCATATTGCGCCCCACGGTCGATAGATCGAACGTCAGCGTGCGCTCGTACTGCGCGGTCGCCAACGCGTCGGCCCACAGGCCAGCGGTCTTCGCATAGGTTTCGACCAACGCGACTTGCTCATCGCTGCGGCCGGTCAAACGCAAGTAGTCCAGTGTGTTGGCATCGATGAAGAACATCGCCGCGGTCGCGCCGTATTCCGGCGCCATGTTCGAAATCGTCGCGCGGTCGCCCAGCGTCAACGCCGCCGCGCCTTCGCCGCGGAATTCCAGATACGCGCCGACGACTTTTTGTTTGCGCAGGAATTCGGTGAGCGCCAGTACGATGTCGGTCGCGGTGATGCCCGGTTGCGGTTTTCCGGTCAATTCGACACCGATGATGTCCGGCAGTCGCATCCACGAAGCGCGGCCGAGCATCACGTTCTCGGCTTCCAACCCGCCGCCGCCGATCGCGATCACGCCCAGCGCATCGACGTGCGGCGTGTGGCTGTCGGTGCCGACGCAGGTGTCGGGATAGGCAACGCCATCCTGTGTCCCGATCACCGGCGACATCCGCTCCAGATTGATCTGATGCATGATCCCGTTGCCCGGCGGAATCACATCGACATTGCGGAACGCGCGCTTGGTCCAGTCGATGAAGTGGAAACGATCTTCGTTGCGGCGGTCTTCGATCGCGCGGTTCTTCGCGAACGCATCCGGGTCGTAGCCGCCGCACTCCACCGCCAGCGAGTGATCGACGATCAACTGCACGGGCACGACCGGATTGACCTGCGCCGGGTCGCCGCCCTGATCGGCGATGGCATCGCGCAGGCCGGCGAGATCGACCAACGCGGTCTGGCCGAGGATGTCGTGGCAGACCACGCGCGCCGGGAACCAGGGGAAGTCGACATCGCGCTTGCGTTCGATCAATTGCGACAGAAAGTCGCTCACGCGCGCGGGATCGGCACGGCGCACGAGATTCTCGGCCAACACGCGCGAGGTGTACGGCAAACCGGCCCAGGCGTCGGGCTGCAGCGCTTCCACCGCCGCGCGGGCGTCGAAATAGTCGAGCGAAGTGCCGGGCAGCGGCTTGCGGTGAGCGGTGTTCATGGGCGTCGTCCGAGGCGGATCGATCGCGCAGGGGGCCGTCGGCCACGGAGTGGCGCCGACAGGCGCAACGCGAACGAACGGGAGGGGCCGCCATTATCCGGGGGTGGCTTCGCAGCGTCATCCCGAACGGTATTCGCCATTCGCCGCGGTTGACGGCGAGGGACCCGGCATGGACAATGCCCGCCCCCCGTGGCTATGTAGCTCAGCCGGTTAGAGCACAGCACTCATAATGCTGGGGTCGGTGGTTCGAGTCCACCCATAGCCACCATCCGTTCGCCTCCTGCGCCGGTCCCAACTTGCGCCTGCCCGAAGCCCGCGAACGCGGGTTTTTCGTTTTTGACGCCTTCCCTCGCCCGCGGGCGATACTTGCCCCACTCCCGAGGCCTCGGCCGTACGCCATGGACATCTTCAAGGTTTTCACGCTCGAAGCCGCGCACCGTCTGCCGAACGTGCCGGAGGGCCACAAATGCGCGCGGCTGCACGGCCATTCGTTCCGCGTGGAGCTGCACGTCTCGGGCGAGATCGGCACCGACACCGGCTGGGTGATGGACTTCGGCGACATCAAGGCCGCGTTCAAGCCGCTCTACGACCGGCTCGATCACCACTATCTCAACGAGATCGAAGGCCTGGAGAACCCGACCAGCGAACGCCTGGCGGTCTGGATCTGGGAGCGCCTGAAGCCCGCACTGCCGGCGTTGAGCGAAGTGGTGGTTCACGAGACTTGCACCTCCGGCTGTCGCTACCGCGGCCCTTCGGCCGGCTGAGACCGGGCACCGAATCGCTGCTTTTGAGGCGGCGCTTTCGCGCGAAGACCTTGCTGGGAATGTCGACAAGCCGGTCATCGATCGTGTTCGTTCAGAGATAATCCTCTGTATTTAAAAGATTTTTTCCATTCCGACGAACGGCGATCCGAAAATGTTGCATTGCAACAAAGTCGGCGCTATGTTGCACCGCACAACGGCCAATCCAGGCCGCCATTTGTCAGGAGCCACGCCATGTACCAGCAGTTCAACGACCAGTTCGCCAAGTCGACCCGTCAGTTCGCCGACGCCACTGCGCAGGTCGGTCGTCTGGCCCTGGAAAACACCGAAGCCGTCTTCGGCCTGCAGCTCGCCACGATCGAAGAGAACATGAACGCCGCCTTCGCCTTCTTCGGCGAATTGGCCGAAGTGCGCGATGTCGACGGCGCCAAAGCCGTGTGGCCGAAGGGCGTGCAGATCGCTCGCGAGAACGTCGAGCGCACCATCGGCGCCGGCCAGGAAGTCTTCGGCCGCACCTTCAAGACCCAGGAAGCGATCGCCAAGCTCGCCAAGTCGCAGTTCGAAACGGCCGCCGAAACGGTGAAAGCCGACGTCGAAAAGGCCGCCAAGGCCGCGACCGGTCGCAAGAGCGCGCGCTGATCGCTCGATTGGGTCTTCGCCTCGCGCGAAGCGCCAGTCTCTCTCCCGAAAAACCCGGCCGAAAGGCCGGGTTTTTTCGTGTCGAGAACTCCCCGGCGGCATGGGCATCAGGCATCGACCCGACACCCGCAAGTCCGAACTCGAACGCCACGGCCGCGTTGGGAGCGCCCCACGCTCGCAGCATCGTCACGCGGCGGGCAGAAGGGCCCCGGGCGGCAACGCCAAGGCATGCGCCGCGTCCTCCGCCGAAGGCGACGACCGATACGGCAAGACGCCCAACCGCGGCGCCGGCAGCGCTTCCGCCAGTAGGTCGAGATAGGGCTCGGCATCCCGAAACGTCGGATCGATCCGATTGGCGATCCAACCCACCAGCGCCAAACCATCAGCGCGGATCGCGCGCTCGGTGAGCCGCGCGTGATTCAGGCAGCCCAGACGCAGGCCGACCACC
>JADZBF010000204.1 GCA_020852215.1 Lysobacter sp.
GTCGCCGATCCAGCGACCGCTCGGATCGAACACCGTATGCACTGTTTCGCCGCTACCGTTGCGGTACACCCGCTCGCCAATGCCGTTGTAGCGGTAGCTCATCAGCAATTCGTTTTCGATGCTGACGCTGCCCATCCGATTTGACGCGGTATAGACGAACGTGCGCGTCAGTACGCCGGGCGGCGCGGGCTCCTCCGAAGTCGCTTCTTGGTATGTGCCGCTGTAGGCCGCGCTCTCCAATGATTCTTCGGGCGGCGGCGGGTCCTCGTAACCGGACGATCCAAGTGGCACCATGCTTACCAGATTGCCTGCAGCATCGTAATTCCGCTGCACACCTGCGGTGATTTCCAATCGGTGGGTGTTCGGCCAATAGGTGTGGCTTTGCGTCGTCCATTGCGTGCTGGTCGTCTCGGGACACGTCCCACCCGGAGGTATGCCAGTGCAATCTTGGGTGACGATCGTTTCCCTTCGACCCGTGGTCAGGCGATTGCCCGTTGTGTCAAAGGTGTAACTGTTCTGCACGACATTGTCGCTGTCGCTCGCTTCGGTGAGTCTGTTCAGATGGTCATAGCCGAACGATCGCAATGGCGGATTCGCTTGCCGTTCGCGCACCGCAAACACATTGCCGATCTCGTCGAATTGGTAGCCGCGGTTGAGGCCAGGGCCGAGACTTTCCTCCGGACCGTCTTCAACGACACCGGGTTCACCATTGTCGTTAAGGGTTCTGTGAACCTCTAGCCCATTGCCGAACGTCCACTGCTGCACCGGGCCGAACGGGTGGTAGCTGGCGTTACGCAACAACTGCCGACGCGTCACGCCTACCGCAGCCACGCCCATCTCGACCACGCGGCCATGCGTGTCGTAGAGGTAATCCACCACCAACCCGTCGGGGTAGGTCATCGTGTTCAGGCGACCGTTCGGGTAATAACTCCACTGCAAAGTGAAGGTCTTCCCCTGCGTGCGCTGCACTTTCCTTGTCATCTGGCCGATGCGGTCGTAGCACCATGTCGTGCTGCCGCTGTGGTCGGTTATCTTCGCCAGACGGCCGACAAGAAATGTCTCGCCCGCAACACAGTCGCTCTGCGGCACGTCATAGACGTAGGTGACGTTGAGCGCTGTATCTTGCGGATACGTCACAGTGGTCGGACGATTCAGCGCGTCATATGAATAGTTTGCGACTTTGCTGTCTGCGTTGGTCTCGCTGGCGCGGTTGCCGGCGGCATCGTAGGTGTAGGTCGTCGTGCCTGTGTCCGGGCTGGTCAGCGTCTTCGGTTCACTGAAGCCGTTGTATACGTAAGTGGTGTTCAGGCCCTTCGGGTCGGTCACCTGGGTCAGGTTATCCAGCGCGTCGTAGCCGAACTGCGTCTCGGCGGCGATCCCGGCCATGTCCTGCAGGCTGCGGCTCAACCGATTCAGCGGGTCGTAGTTGTTATCGGCCACCCGCATCAGCGCATCGGTGGTCTGCTCCAGATTGCCGTTCGCGTCGTAGGTGAAGCCAGTGTTGCGGTTGTAAGCATCCGTCGCCGTCTGCAACTGGCCCAACGTATTGAATGTGCGCGAGAGCGTGCGCCGCAGTGTGTTCGTCGCGTCCTTCACATCCTCTTGTGTCGCCTCACCGGAATTGTTCAGCGTATACGTCACCGTATTGCCAGCATTATCGGCGATGCCAGTCAGCCGGTGCGCGGCGTCATAGGTATAGCGTGTGTAGACACCGTCTGGTGCAGTGATTTGCCACACCAGGCCCGTCGGCCAATACTCGATTCGAGTGATTTGATCGTCCGTTTCGACCGCGTTGTTCGTGCCACGCACCTTGCGTGCTGTCAGCCAGCCGCGGGGGTGATACTCATAGTCGGTGACGACGTTGTTCGCATCCACGACCTGCCGTGGCCGACCCGCGTTGTCGCGTAGCGTCACCTCGATCGTTTGACCTAACGCATTGGTGATCTTCCACACATCGCCTTTGTGGTATTCGCACTCGGTCACGCCAGGGATGCAGCCGGGCGCGTTCGACTGGCGGTACGTGAACGTGGTGACATCATTGGGCGTAATCGCGCGCGGGCCGTCGATGCCTTTGAGCAGGCCCACGAACGGGCAGGTGCCCGCGGTCACGTCCGCTTGTTCGCAATAGGCGTAGGTCGTGGTGCGCGTCACGTTCGGCGTCACCGTCGGGTCGGTGGCCGTCTGGGTCAGCGGCTGTTCGCGCGTGTTGTACGTCCACGCCACCTTCGCCTTCAGCGCGCCTGCGCTATCGAGCATCCGACGCTCGCTCGGCAGTCGGTACGTCGGGTCCCAGTCGGTTTGCAGCGTGCGTTTCTTGCCGGTCGTGTCGTTCTTCGCTTCGATCCGCTGGGCTTCCAGGCCACGCGCGTTGTAATCGTAATCTGTCTGGTGGCCAAGGAAGTCGGTCTCCAGGTCCACGTAGCCGTTCGTGTCATAGGTCACGGTGGACAAATCCGAGCCCTGACTCACGCTTATCCCGCTGGCCCCGGTGTATTTCGCCACCCGCTGCGCCACCGTCCAGTTGCGCGTCGTCGTGCGGCCCAGCGCGTCCGTCACCGTGACCGTGTTGCCGCTGCCGTAGGTCACGTCCACGCGTTCGGCGTTGCCGGCCAAGGTGCTGACGATCGCGCGGTTACTGCTGTCGTAGCTGTAGCTGGCGTGACGTTGACCGTTCTCGTCTTCGATGCCGGTGAGGTAGTACTTCCCATTCGGCGGCGAGACTACATAGCTGGCTTCGTTGTAGAAGTATTTTCGGGTAGCACCACCTGGACGCGTGACTATGCTGAGCTGGCCGTTGGCGTCGTAACCATAGGTTGTGACCGCGCCGCCTGCATCGGTCAGCGTCTGCAGCCGACTATTGCCGTCGTAGGCGAACGTCAATTTCCGCCCTGCGCGATCGATCACGGAGCTCAGGCGCTGATTGGCGCCGTAGGTCAGCGTCTGGTACTCGCCGCTCGGCCACGTCACCGAGGTCAGCTTACCTTCGACATCGTAGGTCTCGACCGTATCGCCGGCATCGGTCAGCCGCCAGCCGGTGTGGGTGTTGCCACTGAGCAACTTCTCTAGCGTGTAGGGGGTGTCCTTATCGGAGATATACGTGGTAGCGCCGTTCGAGTTGAAGTACAGGCCCTGCCCGCTGCCGCGATATGCGATGACGGTGAGAGTGCCAGTAGATGCCAGCGGGGCGATGCGCCGGTCGTATCCGCTGCGCCAGCGTCCGCCGAACATGCCGATCGGGCGGCCGACTTCGTCGCCCAGGTAGTACCGCTCGAACGGCAAGCCGCCATCAGCTAGATCGGACTCGGCCTTGTATTTATTGCCGGTGACGAGATCGATCGGATTTTTCGAGCTCGTACTCCCCGACGACGCTTGCCCAACGCCGCAGGCGAACGCGCACTGCTTATTCTGATCCAATACCGAGAGGTTGAAGATCGAATACACCGACGTGCCAGTCCAAGCGAAATTGCCATTGCCGGCTAGATCGAGGCTGACCTGACCCTGTACTGTCGTTGGCATCAAGTTCGGGTCGGGCATGGCGCAGCGCCAGCCGTTCAACTTGCTGGCCCCGTAGAACGCCACCGACTCCGCGTACTTCGCGGGCATTTTTGCTTCGCAGTCCTGTGCCGCCTCCTGCTCGGTCATGTCCGCCCAGGCATTCGGCGCCACGAGGATTGATGCCACGGCGCACAGGCGCAGCCATGTACGGACGCGCCTCAACTGCACTATGCCTGTCGTTACCGAACCCATGCGAAACCCCCATTGTGTGCGGGCTTCAATTCTTCACCCTCCGCATCACGCGGCAATGAGACTGAGCCCAAATCGTCACGAACACGATATATCGTCGATATGTCAGAGGATGAAATCCTAACGAACTGCGCTCATCGATGTAGCTGGCATCTATCCAATTCGTACAATCGATATGCTTCGTGAAATGCCGCTCTGCTTGCAAGAGCCGCGCAGCACTGCGCCCCCCATATACCTAGCGGATGGCTCTCAGATAACGTAGCGACCGCTTTGCCCCATCAGGGTAAATATAGCTTGCAATACTCGCGGGCAGGCTCTTGCATTTTTCGCCACCTGTTACCCACAAGTTTCGCTTTAAGGCGTCACTGAGAATGCGTCACAAGGCGACCAGTGGGATACGCAGTGGGACATGTTCCTTTGCCTGTGCGGCGCTGCCGTGTCGTTGCTGCTGTGGTCGAAAGTGCACAACCGTCAGCTCGGCCATTGAGCGCCTGTCCAAAATCCTTCGGGATGCGATGCTCTCCTCTGCTTGACCGCCTCCCCTGGCGCGCAGCGCAGGGGGAGGTTGGGAGGGGGTCGAAAGACGCAAGCAACACTCGCTCGATAAGCGCCGCCGACACTCAGTGATACCCCGCATCGGCCGCGACTTTGCCCTTGAACACCGAATACGACCACCACGTGTAGCCCAAAATCGCCGGCAGCAGCACGATCAAACCGGCGATCGCGAAACCCTGGGTTTCCGGCGGCGCGGCGGCGTCCCAAATCGTCATCGACGGCGGCACGATGTTCGGCCACATGCCGAGCAGCAGGCCGACGAAGCCGAGCAGGAACAAACACAGACTCAGCATGAAGGGCCGCGCTTCGCGGTCGCCGCGCGGCACGGCGCGCCACAGCGCCCAGGTGACGGCCAACACCAATAGCGGCACCGGGAACAGCCACAAGAAACGATCGCCCTCGAACCAGCGCGCCATGATGCGGCTGTCGAGAAACGGCAACCACGCGCTGACCAAACCGATGAAGCCGAAGACGTTCAACGTCAGCGGTCGCGCCAGCGTTCTGGCGACGCGCTGCGTGCCGCCGTCGGTCTTGAGGATCAACCACGTCGCGCCGAGCAACGCGTAGCCGGACATCACCGACAAACCGGTCAGCATCGAGAACGGACTGAACCAACCGAACGCACCGCCGACGTATTTGCCTTCCTGCAGCGGCATGCCCTCGACGATCGCGCCGAGAATCACGCCTTGTGCGAACGCCGCGAACACCGAGCCCAGCCAAAACGCGATGCCCCAGGCGCGGCGCAAGGTCTTCGCCTTGAAACGGAATTCGAAGGCCACGCCGCGAAACACCAGTGCGATCAGCATCAACAGCACCGGCAAATACAGCGCCGACAGCACCAGTGCATAGACTTTCGGAAACGCTGCGAGCAAACCCGCACCGCCCAACACCAACCAGGTTTCGTTGCCGTCCCAGATCGGCGCGGCGGTGTTCATCATGTGATCGAGCTGATCCTCGTCCTCGGCGAACGGCGCGAGAATGCCGAGGCCCAGCACGAAGCCGTCCAGCAGCACGTACATCATCACGCCGAACGCGATCACCGCGTACCACGCGACGGGCAGCCAGATTTCGGTCGGAGGCAGGGTCATGTCGCACCTCCCGTCGTCGTCGCGGCGTGCGAGTTCGACGCGGCCGGCGCATCGAGCGTTTCGTCCGGCAGCGACAGGGGCCGCGCCGGGGTTTTCTCGCCGTCGTCGGTATCCGGCGGCGTTTCGTGCGGCTGCGGGCCTTTGCGCACCAGTTTCAGCAAATACCAGATCCCCGCGCCGAAGACGCAGACATACACCAAGGCGAATACCGCCAGCGAAAACGCGACCGCCGCGCCGGACACCGCGCTGTTGGAGTCGGCCGTGCGCAGCAGACCGTAGACGGTGTAGGGCTGGCGACCGATTTCGGTGACGTACCAACCGGCGAGGATCGCGACGAAGCCCGAGAGCGTCATCGCGCGCCAACCGCGCAGCAGCCAGCGCGCGCGCGTCGGATCGAACAATCGTCCGCGTTTCCATTGCCATGCCGACAGCAGCACCAGCGCCAGCATCGCCACACCGATGCCGACCATGATCCGGAACGCGAAGAACACCGGCGCCACCGGCGGGCGCTGGTCCGCGGGCACGGAGGTCAGCGGCGGAATCGTACCGTCGGCGCTGTGGGTCAGAATCAGGCTGGCGACGCGCGGAATTTCGATGGCGTAATCGTTGCGCTCTTCCGTTTGGTTCGGAATCGCGAACGCCACCAGCGGCACGCCTTCGCCGGGTGCGCCGTCGCGCCAGTGTCCTTCCATCGCCGCGACTTTCATCGGCTGATATTCCAGCGTGTTGAGGCCGTGCAGGTCGCCGGCGAAGATCTGCAGCGGTACGACAACTGCGCCGAACGCCACCGACAATTTCAGCATCCGCGTCGCCGCTTCGATGTGCCGGCCGCGCAGCAGATACGTCGCGCTGACGCCGCCGATGACGAAACAGGTGGTGAGAAACGCCGCCAGCACCATGTGCGTCAGGCGATACGGGAACGAGGGATTGAAGATCACCGCCCACCAATCGCTCGCACGGAACACACCGTCGACGATCTCGTAACCGGCCGGCGTCTGCATCCAACTGTTCGCGGAGGTGATCCAGAACGTCGAAATCAGCGTGCCCAGCGCCACCATGCAGGTCGCGAAGAAATGCAGCTTTTCCGACACGCGTTTCATGCCGAACAGCATCACGCCCAGGAACGTCGCTTCCATGAAGAACGCGGTCAGTACTTCGTAGCTCAGCAACGGGCCGATGACATTGCCGGCTTTCTCGCTCAACACCGACCAATTGGTGCCGAACTGGAAGCTCATCACGATGCCCGAGACCACACCCATGCCGAACGAGACGGCGAAAATCTTCATCCAGAAGACGTAGAGATCGCGCCACAGCGCGTCGCGGGTGCGCAGCCACCGCCATTCCAGAAACGCCAGCCAACTGGCGAGCCCGATGGTGAAGGCCGGAAAGAGGATGTGGAACGAAATGACGAATCCGAATTGAATTCGCGACAATAACAGCGGATCGAGCGACATCGTGCGATGCCTCCACGTGTGGTGACGCCCTCCCGACGCGCATTGTACGCCCGTCCGCGCGTGGGCGTGGGCGCGATTCGCCGGCCGCGCACGACAGCCGGCGAGTACGCGAACGCGCCGGGGTTCGGTAAGCTTGGGCGATTGTTCACCCGGAAACGCCCTATGCGCGCCCTGCGTCCGCACGCGATCGTCGGATCGACCACTACCCTCCCGCGTCGCATCGTGCGCGCCACCCTCTGCGCCGCCGCGGTCGCGTTCGCCTGCGCGGGGCCGGCGGTGGCGCAGGACGCGGCGCCGAAACCGCTCGATCTGGCGACCATCATGGCCGACCCGGACTGGATCGGAAATTCGGTCGAACAAGCGTGGTGGTCGTGGGACAGCCGCGAGTTGCTGTATCTGCGCAAACGCGACGGCGCGACGATTCGCGACCTCTGGCGGGTGCCCGCGACCGGCGGTGATCCGCGCAAGGTCGAAGACGCCGCGCGCGCGGGGCTCGATGCGGCGCGGCCGGCGTTCGACGCGACCCGCACGCGCATGGCGTTCGCGCGCAACGGCGATATTTTCGTGCGCGATGTGCGCAGCGGCGCGTTGACCCAACTCACGCGCACCGAGGCGCAGGACGCGCGACCGCAGTGGAGCCGCGACGGCGGCTTGGTGTGGCGCGCGGGCAACGACTGGTTCCGTTGGACCGCCGCGGGCGGTACGACGCAGGCGATGAACGTGCAAGCGGCGGACGACCCGGCGAAACCGCCGAAAGCCGACGATCTGCGCGATCGCCAATCGCGCTACATCCAAACGCTGAAGAGCGACCGCGCCCGCCGCGATGCCGCGCGCGAACAAGAACGCGCCTGGCGCGCGACCGATCCGACCCGCGCGCCGATGCCGGTGTTTCTGGGCAAGAACGTGGAGATCGCCGACAGCGCGCTCTCGCCCGACGGCCGATGGGCGCTGGTCGCGACCACCGAAAAGGACGCCGACGGCGGCACCGCCGGAAAAATGCCGAAATACGTGACCGAATCCGGTTACGAAGAGGTCGAAGAAGTGCGCACGCGCGTGGGCCGCAACGCGCCGCTGCCGCATCGGTTGTGGCTGGTGGACATCGCCGCGGCCAAGGCGACCGAGCTGAAGTTCGACACGCTGCCGGGCATCGCCGTCGATCCCCTGGCCGACTTGCGCAAACGCGCGAAACAAAAACCGCGGGAAGGCGCGCGCGCGGGGCGCATCGAAACCGACGGCGACGGCAGCGGCCCCGCCATCCATTGGAGCGACGACGGCGCCCAGGTCGCGGTGCTGGTGCGCGCGGTGGACAACAAAGACCGCTGGATCGCAACGGTCGATACCGGCGCGGCGACGCTGCGTTCGCGCCATCGCCTGACCGACTCGGCGTGGATCAACTGGAACTTCAACGAATTCGGCTGGCTGGCTGACGGCAAGACGCTGTGGTTCGTGTCCGAAGAAAGCGGTTACGCGCATCTGTACACGACCGATGCCGTCGCCGGCGCGGCGCGCGCGCTGACCTCGGGGCGCTGGGAAGCGTCCGCGCCGCAGCTCTCCGCCGACGGCAAGCGCCTGCTGTTCCTGTGCAATCGCGCGTGGCCGGGCGATTACGAAGTCTGCGACGTGCCAGCGACGGGCGGCGCGGTGCGCGAACTGACCGCGCTCGACGGCGTGGAGGATTTCGTGCTTTCGCCCGATGGCAAGCGCTTGGCCGTGCGTCATTCCGACAGCTATCTGCCGCCGCAGTTGGCGACGATCGATGCCGACGGCGGCGAGGCGCGCACGCTGACCGACACGCGCAGCGCGGCGTTCAAGGCGATCGACTGGATCGAGCCGCAATACGTGAAAGTGCCGTCGAAGCACGACGCGGGCACGATCTGGGGCAAATACTACGCGCCGAAAGCATTGGAGGCCGGCAAACGGTATCCGATCGTCTTGTTCGTTCACGGCGCCGGTTATCTGCAGAACGTGTACGACAAATACCCGAATTATTTCCGCGAGCAGATGTTCCACAACGTGCTGGTCCAACAGGGCTATATCGTGCTCGATCTGGATTTCCGCGCGTCCGAAGGCTACGGCCGCGATTGGCGCACCGCGATCTATCGGCAGATGGGCGAGCCGGAATTGCAGGATTATCTCGACGGCATCGATTGGTTGGTCGACACCCGGCAGGGCGA
>JADZBF010000205.1 GCA_020852215.1 Lysobacter sp.
AGCGGAGCTTCGCTCCGCTCTACGTGGGCGGTGGTTCGCTTCAAGCCGAACAGGGGTCGCAGCCAGCGCACGCGGCGGACGATCTCGAACCCCAGGAAGCACAGCGCGAACGTCGCGAAGACCAACAGTGGGCCTTCGATCATCGGGCGAAGGCCGAGCGGCTTCGCGTTGTGGGCGAGTACGACGATCACCGTCTGGTGCAGGATGTAGACCGGAAACACCGCTTCGCGCAGATAGCGCAGGGCCGGCGAATCGACGAAAGCGATGCCGCGCGCGAAGCCGAAGATCGCGGCGATCGCGGACCACTGGAACATCGCCCAGACCACGCGTTGCGTCATCCGCAGCATGTCCGGCGGCGGCGTGGTTTCGTCGCTGTAGCCGCTGCCGTAGAAATACCAAACGATGAAGGCGTAACCGACGGCCGCGGCGATCAGCGTCGGCCAACGTAGGCGCTGCAGCGCGTCCCAGACGCCGTCGCGTGTCGCGATCAGCATGCCCAGCAGAAACATCGGCAGGTACTGCGCATGGTTGTACCAATCGTCGACCAGCGCATGCGTGGATTCGAAGCGACCGACCAGCGCCAGACGCGCGAGCGCCAACAGCACGATCGGCCAGATCAGCGCGCCCGATCCCGATAATCTCCGTTCGCACCAGGCGCTCGCGCGTTCGGTCATGCCCGGCGCGAAGCGCAGCAACGCCCAGGCGATCACCGTGTAGACCCAGAGATATGCGACGAACCACAGATGGTTCCAGGTCGGAATGTCCAGACACTCGCCCTCGCGACAGAAGCTGCCGTCGCCTTGCAGATAGCGACCCCAGAAGGCGAGATAGCCGTCGCGATAACCGCCGGGTAATTTCTCGACGACCTCGTAATAAGCCTGCGGCGTCACCACCACCAGCATGCCGAAGATCAGCGGTACCAGCAGCCGCCAAGAGCGCGCGCCCAGAAAGCCGCGGCGGGCGGTTCGCTGGGTCTTGCGGTACAGAAAAGCGGTGGCGACCCCCGAGACGAAGAACAGCAAGGACAGCCGCCACGGCGAGGTCAGCAGCATCAACGGTTCGAGCGTCTCGCTGGCGAACGGGCTTTTGACGTGCCAGCCCCAACTCACGTAATACATGCCGGTGTGGTACAGCACCAGCAGTCCGAACGCGGCGATCCGCACCCAGTCCACATCGTAACGGCGTTCCATGGCAGCGCTCCGCATCGAGAAGGGCGCAGTCTGTCCACCGAGCGTGTCGGTCGGTGGGCCGAAGTGTCGTTTCGCCGCGAACCGGTGACATACCGGGGGCGAACAGGGACGAATCGGGCGACGATGATGGCCTCCGCCCTCTAAAATGCGCGCGTGACATCCGACCCCGACCCCGACCTCGCCGCCGCTCCGCCGCAGATCTCGCGCACCGCGGCCGGGCCGGCGTGGTTCTGGCGCTGGCGCACATCGATCGAGATCGCGTTCTGGGTCGTGCTGACCCTCATCAACGGCATCGCCAACAGCATCACGGTGCTGATGGACATCCGGCGCGTCGGTCTGAATTTCGCCGATTGGGAACCTGCGGTGTGGGAGTGGTCCAGCGGCGTCGTGGTGCTGGCGCTGATTCCGGCGGTGGTGTGGTTCACCCGTCGCTACCCGCTGCATTGGGACACTTGGCATCGCCACCTGCCGATGCACGCGCTCGGCAGCGTCGCGTTCTCGCTGGTCCATGTCGCGGGGATGGTCGCCCTGCGGCGCTGGGCCTACGCCAGCCAGGGGCTGGACTACGACTTCGGCCATTGGCTGAGCGAGTTGTTCTACGAATACCTCAAGGACGTCCGCGGCTACGTCATGATCGTCGCGATCATGGACGGCTACCGCTTCATCGTCCGCCGCCTGCAGGGCGAGGCCAGCCTGCTGGATCGACCGGACGAGGGCGAGCCGATCGAGCCCGTCGAACGCCCGGAGCGCTTTCTGGTGCGCAAACTCGGCCGCGAATTCCTGATCGCGGCCGACGATATCGAATGGCTGCAGGCCGCCGGCAACTACGTCAATCTGCGCGTGCGCGGCCACGACTATCCGCTGCGCAGCACGATCGCCGGCATCGAAGCGCGTCTGGCGCCCGGCCGGTTCGCGCGGGTCCACCGCAGCTACATCGTCAATTTGACCCACGTAACCTCGATCGAGCCGCTGGACAGCGGCGATGCGCGCCTGCACCTGCACGGCGGCGACGTCCTGCCCTGCAGCAGGACCTATCGCGACGCGCTGCGCGCCAGGATCGCCGCGGCCTGAGAATGCCCGATCGCTTGCGGCAGCCTGCTAGAATCCCCGCTCTTTGCCGCACCGCACAAACGCCATGATCGAACTCAATCCGATCCGCCAGCGCATCGTCGACCTTCGGGATCGGCTCGATTCGCTGAGGGGGTATCTTTGACTACGACGCCAAAGTCGAGCGTCTGGAAGAAGTCAACCGGGAACTCGAAAACCCGGCTATCTGGAACGATGCCGAGCGCGCCCAAGCGCTGGGCCGCGAGCGTTCCCTGCTGGACAAAACCGTCAACGGCATCCGCGACCTGAAAGACGGCTTGGCCGGGGCCGAGGAACTGCTCGACCTGGTCGAGATGGAAAACGACGACGACACCGCGCTGGCGATCCAGACCGACGTGGAGCGCTACGCCAGAGGCGTGGATCAACTCGAATTCCAGCGCATGTTCTCCGGCAAGATGGATGCGTCGAACGCCTTCGTCGATATTCAAGCCGGCGCCGGCGGCACCGAAGCGCAGGACTGGGCCGAAATGCTGCTGCGCATGTATCTGCGTTGGGCCGAATCCCGCGGTTGGAAAACCGAACTGATGGAAGTCAGCGGCGGCGACGTCGCCGGCATCAAATCCGCGACGTTCAGAGTCGAGGGCGATTACGCCTACGGTTGGCTCAAGACCGAGATCGGTGTGCATCGCTTGGTGCGTAAATCGCCGTTCGATTCCGACAACCGCCGCCATACCTCGTTCACCTCGGTGTTCGTTTCGCCGGAAGTGAACGACGACATCGATATCGAGATCAATCCGGCCGACTTGAAGACAGACGTGTATCGCTCTTCGGGCGCGGGCGGTCAGCACGTGAACAAGACCGAATCGGCGGTGCGCATCACCCACGTGCCGACCGGTATCGTGGCGGCGTGCCAGAACGGTCGCAGCCAGCATCAAAACCGCGACACTGCGATGAAGATGCTGAAAGCGAAGCTGTACGAGATGGAGATCCAAAAGCGCAACGCCGAACGCGACGCGCTGGAGGCCACCAAATCGGACATCGGCTGGGGCAGCCAGATTCGCAACTACGTGCTCGATCAGTCGCGCATCAAGGATCTGCGCACCGGCATCGAGCGCAGCGATACCCAGAAGGTGCTCGACGGCGATCTCGACGAGTTCGTCGAAGCCAGCCTGAAATCGGGGCTGGAAGCGGGCGCCAAACGCAGCGACGCTGTTTGACGCTCGTGGTTTTGTAGGAGCGCCGGAAGGCGCGACTGTTTGCCACTGGCGCAGGTGTCGCGCCTTCCGGCGCTCCTACAACGCGCCTACACCGTTCATTTTCACGCACACACTGCGGATATCAATATGACCGACACCCACACCCCGCCGCACGACGAAAACACATTGATCGCCGAACGTCGCGCGAAACTCTCCGCGCTGCGCGGGCAGGGCGTCGCCTATCCCAACGATTTCAAGCGCGGCGACTATGCCCGCGATCTGCAGGACGAATACGAAGACGCGGATCGCTGGACCGGCGAAGCGCTGGAAGCGACCGGCCGTCGCGTCGCGGTCGCCGGGCGGCTGATGGCCAAGCGCGTGATGGGCAAAGCCGCGTTCGTTCAGATTCAGGACATGAGCGGCGGCATTCAGTTGTTCCTGCAGTCCAATGCGCTCGGCGCGGTCTACGACGCGTTCAAGAGTTGGGATATCGGCGATATCGTCGGCGCCGAAGGCGCACTGATGCGTACCAAGACCGGCGAATTGTCGGTGAAGGTGTCCTCGCTTCGCCTGCTGACCAAATCGCTGCGGCCGCTGCCGGACAAGTGGCACGGTTTGAGCGATGTCGAACAACGTTATCGTCAGCGCTACGTCGATTTGATCGTGAATCCTGAATCGCGCGAAGTCTTCATCAAACGCTCGAAGATCGTCTCGGCCATTCGCGGTTGGCTGGATGCGCGCCGTTTTCTCGAAGTCGAAACGCCGATGATGCATTACATCGCGGGCGGTGCGACCGCGCGCCCGTTCACGACCCACCACAATGCGCTGGATCTGGATTTGTTCCTGCGCGTCGCGCCCGAGTTGTACCTGAAGCGCTTGGTGGTCGGCGGCATGGAGCGCGTGTACGAGATCAATCGCAACTTCCGCAACGAAGGCGTGAGCACGCGGCATAACCCAGAATTCACCATGCTGGAGCTGTACGAGGCCTACGCCACGTACAACGAAATCATGGATTTGACCGAAGGCATGATCCGCGATGTCGCGCGCGAGACCATCGGCGCGGACGAAGTGGAGTGGGAAAACAACACCATCGATCTTGGTAAGCCGTTCCGGCGCTGGAAGCTCGAAGAAGCCGTGCGCGAACGCAATCCCGAGATTTCCGTCGCCGATTGCCGCGATCGCGAAGCGCTGGCGGCGCATTGCGCGCGTCTGAAAATCTACGTCAAGCCGGCGTACGGCTGGGGCAAGCTGCTGCTGGAAATCTTCGAGAAGACGGTCGAGCACGATCTGATCCAACCGACCTTCATCACCCATTACCCGGTCGAAGTTTCGCCGCTGGCGCGGGAATCGGACAGCGAACCGGGCATCACCGACCGATTCGAGTTGTTCATCGGCGGCAAAGAAATGGCCAACGGATTCTCGGAACTGAACGATTCCGAGGACCAAGCGGCGCGGTTCCAGGCGCAGGTCGCGGCGAAAGAGGGCGGCGACGACGAAGCCATGCACTACGACGCCGACTACATCCGTGCCCTCGAAGTCGGGCTCGCGCCCACCGGCGGGCTCGGGGTCGGCATCGATCGTTTGGTGATGCTGCTGACCGGCTCCACTTCGATCCGCGATGTTTTGCTGTTCCCGTACATGCGCCCCGAAAGCTGAGCGTCGTCGCTAACGCAACCGGACATCCGGTCCGATCCGTACCCGATTTGCCGCTTAAGGTCACATTCGACATCGATTGCGGCATCTGCACTATGCTCACGGACATCGGTCGCGTTCATGGTATCGGCGCTATCTATCTGAATCGATTGCGGGCGACTCAACCGGCCGCTTATCTTCTGGTCAAGGCACGAAATTTGCTATAGATTCATGAAGGACATCTGGATCGACACGAACACAACCGGCAAGGATGCGGGGTAAACCCATGTGGGGCAGCTCAGTGAAAATCGTCATCGTCGACGACCAAACTTCCGCGCGCACGATGCTGCGGCATATCCTCGAGGACATCGGTCCCGAGTTGGAGGTGCTCGATTTCGGCGATTCGGAAGAAGCCTTGCGCTGGTCCGAACACAATCGTCCGGACTTGCTGCTCCTGGACTACCGCATGCCGGCGATCGACGGTTTGGAATTCGCGCGTCGCTTCCGCCGCTCGCTGACCAACCGCGACGTGCCGATCGTGCTGGTGACGGTCGTGGGCGATGAACCCATTCGCCAAGCCGCCTTGGACGCCGGCGTGATCGATTTCCTGGTCAAGCCCGTGCGACCGCGCGAACTGCGCGCCCGTTGCCGCAATCTGCTGCAACTGAGACAACAATCCGAGTCGATCAAGCAGCGGGCGTTGTCGCTCGAACAGCGGCTCTTGTCGAGCATGCACGAGGTGGAAGAGCGCGAACGCGAGACGCTCTCGCGATTGGCGCGAGCGATCGAATTTCGCGACAGCGGCACCAGCGCCTATCTCGAACGCATGTCGCACGTCGCCGGGCTGATCGCCGAAGGCCTGGGCATGCCCGAAGACGAAGTGCGGATGATCGAAATGGCCGCGCCCCTGCACGATATGGGCAAGATCGCGATTCCCGACGATGTGTTGATGAAGCCGGGCCCGCTCGACGATCAGCAACTCAACATCATGCGTCGTCATCCGCGAATCGGTTACGAATTGCTCAGCGGCAGTCAGAACCGTTTCATCCAAACCGGCGCGATCATCGCCTTGCGTCATCACGAACGTTTCGACGGCAGCGGTTATCCGGACGGTTTGAGCGGCAGTACCATTCCTCTCGAAGCCCGGATCGTCGCGGTCGCCGACGTGTTCGACGCACTCATTTCGCCGCGGCCGTACAAGGGGCCCTGGACGGTCGAAAGCGCGCTCGATTATCTTGTCGAACAGAGCGGCAAACTGTTCGACCCGCAATGCGTGCGCGCGCTCATGAACAATCGTTCGCGGCTGGACGATATTTGTCAGCGTTATTCGACAGGCTCGCAGAGGCCGGGGTTGGAGTGAACGCCTTACGCGCTGCCGCCGGATGGATCCGTTCGAGGCTCGCGAATCGGCCCGACAGCGAGCATTCCCAGGCGATCGTACGATTGGCGATCGCGTGTCTCATCTTCACGTACCTCTTGCTGCTGGACCTGTTCGCCGATCGCTACATTCAGGGCAACACCGGCATCATGTTGAAAGTCATGTTCGCCGAGGCGCTGATCGGTCTCGGTTTGTTGGTGGCGATTCTTTGGCATCCCGGTATTTCGCACGTTCGGCGTTGGGTCGGGATCACGTCCGACTATGCGACGCTGTTGACTCTCATGCTGCTCGAACCGAAAGGGCTCGCGCCGCTCTACGTCATCGTGTTGTGGGTGACGATCGGCAACGGTTTGCGTTATGGGATGCGCTATCTGTCTTCGGCATCGGTGATCGGCGCCGCGTCGTTCGCGGTCGTGGTCGCCAATTCGACGTATTGGCGGGAGCAGGCCTATTTATCGGTCGGCTTGGTCGTTGGATTGGTCGCGATTCCCGCCTACTTGTCGAGACTGCTGCAGTCTTTGAGAAGAAGCACAGAGGAAGCGCGCCGGGCGAATGCGGCCAAATCGCAGTTTCTGGCGACCATGAGCCACGAGTTCCGCTCCCCGCTCAACGGCATCATCGGCATGTCCGAATTGCTACGCAACGCGCAAATGCCCGCAGAGCAACGCGATCATGCGGATGTGATCTATACCTCTGCGCAGACGCTCCTGCTTCTGGTGGAGGAAGTACTCGATATTTCTGCAATCGAAGCCGTCAAGTTGCAACAGAAGCCGGTCGACTTCAGCGTTAGAGAATTCGTCGCCAAGCTCGATAAAATGCTGCAGCCACAAGCGCAAGGCAAGGGAATCGCGTTGCAGTGTTCGGTCGAGAAGAACGTTCCGGGCGAGGTGCACGGCGACAGCGCTCACCTCACTCAGATACTGCTTAATCTCTTGCACAACGCGATTAAATTCACCGAGAGCGGGACCGTTTCGCTCGCTGTGTCGTTGGTCGATACGGCCGACGGAACTTCGCGTGTGGCGTTCTCTGTTCGCGATACGGGTATCGGCATTCCGGACGAATACAAACAGAAGATATTCGAGGCCTTCGAACAAGTCGATTCGGGGCCAGCGCGGCGCTATGGCGGCACAGGGCTCGGTACCACGATCGCACGAACGCTTACCCAACTGCTGGGCGGCGTCTTGCGTTTGGAAGATAATCCAGGGGGCGGTTGCCACTTCTTTTTCGATATCCCGCTGACGAAAATCGAATCGAAAGCCATCTCGCCAGGGGCGCAGAACAATGTCGTGGCCTTCGACGATCCGTTCGTTCGGCATAAGGCCCGCGTCCGTTCTTTGCGCGCGCTTATCGCAGACGATCAGCAAGCGAATAGATCGGTGATATGCAAGCTGCTTGAGCGCGCGGGCCATCGTACCGTTGCCGTTGCAGACGGCGAACAAGCCCTGGACATGTTGGAGCAGAACGATTTCGATTTCGTCGTACTTGATATGCATATGCCTAACGTCAGCGGTTTGGACGTGATACGGCACTTGCGATTCATGCAGGCAGGGCGGGCGACGCGCACTCCGGTTATCGTGCTCAGTGCCGACGCGACCGAGCAGGCGGCGAAAGCTGCGTTGCAAGCGGGCGCACAGGTGTTTCTCACTAAACCAGTGGTGGTCACGAAATTATTGGAAGCGATCGTCGAAGTTTCTTCACCGCAGAAGCGGCCAGTCCTCAAGCAGATTTCCGAACTGCCGGCAATAGTCACCAATTCTACGGTGCTCGAAGAACTCGCGGCCATGGGGCTCGGCGGCGCGTTCCTTAAAGATTTCGTCGAACAATGCCTGCGCGATCTCGCAGGCTGCATATCTAGTCTAGACAGGCATGCGTCGAGCGCGGACTGGGGCGGCTTCCGGGATGCCGCCCATGCGATGAAAGGCGTAAGCGAAAATTTGGGGGCGACATCGATTGCTGAACGGTGCCGACTGATCATGCGCAGCGACGACGCCACGTTGGCCAAAAAGCATGGATCTTGGACGAAGGAATTGAGCGCTCAGCTAGGCTTGCTGAACGAGCATATTCGCCGAGAAGCGGAGCGCATCACTTCCGGCGGGTCGGATGCGGAGCGGCGCCCGGCTCCGGACGCCTCCTAACGACAATCGAACGGCTCAACCGACGGCAGAGACGATCGGTTGTTGTTCGGCGCGGCGTTGTTGAGCGCGGATCAGGCGCTCCATGGCGCGCAAGCCCCGCTCGTTCAAGCGCATGGCGGCATCCACCCATTCGGCCGGGACCGCTTGGAGTTCGTTCAAAGTGACCGGCCGCGAGGCTTGACGGACTGCATTCATGGAACGAAGCGCGTTGCCGATTCGCTGGTGCTTACGGATCAGTTCGCTCGCCGCACGCAGGCCGGTTCCCTTCGGCACGACCTGATCGACGATTCCCATTGAGAATAATTCTTCGGCCGAATAGGTCCGCGCATCCAACATCATTCGCTCCGCCACGATTGGCGATACCCGACGCGTCAGGAATGTGTACGCTCCCATGCCGGGGAATAGATCGAACAATACTTCCGGGAAGCCCATCCCAGTGCCTTCTTCCGCGATGATCGTATGACAGCACAGTGCGGCCTCGAAGCCTCCGCCGAGCGCGTCGCCTTGCACGACAGCGATGCTGTGCACTTGGTTTTCGTAAAGGCGATGCAGGTTATACGCGACTTCAACGCACAACTTCGCGTAGTCCAGCAGACGTCCGCGATTGCCGGTGCGGATGAGATTCGCGAAAAGCGAAAGGTCTCCGCCTAGATTGAAGACGTTCTCGTCGGATGCCAGCACCAGATGATGGATGCCAGACGTATTTTCGCTCGGTATCGATGCTAACCGCCGACGGAGCGCTTCCTGTTCGCGCTTCATCTCGTTGAGCAGACGCTCGGAGAAGCAGGGATGGTAGTGACCGATGGTGTTGGCGTGCATGAACATCCAGTCGGTTCGATTCGCTTCATCGGTTTCGCAGCGAACCAGATTAGCGGCGGTAATGGGGGAGATGTTTTCGAGAAGGGACATGGCTTAGCTCCTGGGTGTTGTGCTTTTTTGGAATGATGAGTGGTTGGAACCGGACGAGTGGCGCGTGTCGGAGCGGCTCTGAATGAGGTGGTGTTAGGCCGACGCTAGAAGGAACGGAATTTCGCCCCACTACCGCCTGAGTTGCTATCGGCTCGTATCCCCTTTGCCCCTTGCGCTGCCCCGTTTGAAGGCCTTCGGTCGCCCTGAGTCCCAGACCGGCGAACGCCATCCGGGTCGACCTCGTCCGGATGACACTTGTATGCGCTGAAAAAATAGAAACTGCAAGGCTAAGCCGCTCTCTGAATAGGGGTGTCAATGGTGAATCGAATTTTTTTTTCTTGGAAAATGCGAATCACGTCGCTAAATGCAACGCACGGCTAATTCCGGCGGAGCGCCGAGTGGGCCGGAGACGAAAATAAGCTGAGAGAGGACCGCAATGTCGGATTGGGGGTCCGAGCAGGACCCTCGCATCTCCTCACTGCATCATCTTGCTATTTTTTTGCTTTTCGACGATCGACAACTATCGCTTGCTGGAGCGCTATGGCCTACATATCCAAGGGCGGATTCCGAACCGTCGTCGGTAATCAATTCCAGATACCCGTATTACGTACAGTGCGGCGCTCGCAATCAAGGCGGTGAACGGATATTCGTTCACCCTCGACCATGATCGCGTCGCGCCGCCGGAAGGCGAACGCGACGCGGCTGGTGTCACTTTCCGGCGGCCTGATCTCTGAGTTCGCGGCGCAAAATCTTGCCGACGTTGGTTTTGGGCAGCTCGGTCCGGAACTCGATGTGCTTGGGCTGCTTGTAACCGGTCAGATGCTCGCGTGCGTGCGCCTTGACTTGTTCGGCGGTCAGTTCGGGATCTTTCTTGACGATCACCACCTTCACCGCTTCGCCGGATTTTTCGTCCGGCACGCCGACCGCGGCGACTTCCAGGACGCCGGGCATCATCGCGATCACGTCTTCGACTTCGTTGGGATACACGTTGAAGCCCGACACCAACACCATGTCCTTCTTGCGGTCCACGATGTAGAAGAAACCCTTGTCGTCCATTCGCGCGACGTCGCCGGTATGCAGCCAGCCGTCGGCATCGATGCTGTTGGCGGTGTCTTCGGGGCGCTGCCAGTAGCCCTTCATCACCTGCGGTCCCTTGATGCACAACTCGCCGGTTTCGCCGTGGGTGAGGACGCGATTGTCGTCGTCCATCACGCAGGCGTCGGTGGAGGGGACGGGCAACCCGATCGAGCCGTTGTGTTCGGGGATGTCCATCGGGTTCATGCACGCGGCCGGCGACGTTTCGGTCAAACCGTAAGCTTCCACCAGCGTGCAGCCGGTGACCTGCTTCCAGCGATCGGCCACCGCACGCTGCACCGCAGTGCCGCCGCCGAGGGAAAGCGTGAGGTGGGAGAAGTCGAGCTTATCGAAGCCCGGCGTGTTGAGCAGGCCGTTGAACAAGGTGTTCACGCCGGTGATGGCGGTGAAGGGAATCGTGGAGAGTTCTTTCACGAATCCCGGCATGTCGCGCGGATTGGTGATCAAGTGGTTTCGCGCGCCGAATTTCATGAACACCAGGCAATTCGCGGTCAGCGCGAAGATGTGGTACAGCGGCAGCGCGGTGACGATGAGTTCCTCGCCCATGCGCGCTTTCTGCCCGACCCAGGCCGAGGACTGCTGCATGTTGGCGACGAGATTGCGGTGCGTGAGCATCGCGCCCTTGGAGACGCCGGTGGTGCCGCCGGTGTACTGCAGGAAGGCGATGTCCGTCGACGCGATATCCACCTCGGGCAGACGGTGCATCTGGCCGAGCGTCAGCGCGTTCTTGAAACGCACGGCACCGGGGATGTCGTAATCCGGCACCAATTTCTTGACGTACTTGAGTGCGAAATTGACCACGGTGCCTTTCGGAAAACCGAGCATATCGCCCAGGCCGGTGGTGATGACCTGCTTGACCGGAGTGTCGGCCACCACTTCCTGCACGGTGGTGCCGAAGTTGTCGAGCACCAGGATGGCGCTGGCGCCGGAGTCGACGAGCTGGTGCTTGAGCTCGCGAGCGGTGTACATCGGATTGGTGTTCACCACCGTCAGCCCGGCGCGCAGAATGCCGAAGATCGCGATGGGGTACTGGAAACAGTTGGGCATCATGATCGCGACGCGATCGCCCTTCTTGAGTTTGAGCTCGCCAAGCAGATAGGCGGCGAATTGCTGGCTGTAGCGGTCGACATCGGCATAGGTCATGACCTTGCCCATGTGCGAGAAGGCGGGACGATCCCGGAACTTCTCCAATGAGGCCTGCAGAACCGACACGATCGATCGGAACTCGTCGACGTCGATCTCCGCCGGCACGCCTGCGGGATAGCTCGCCAACCATGGGCGCTGTGAATTCATCGGTTCCCCTCCGCTCGTATGGTGTCGGCCGCCTGGATGACGGCTCGTGTGGTTTTGGTGGTCGGATTGGAGCATAGGCCACCGCAGGCTAGCAAGCAGAACCCTTGACGCACGCGGACTTACAGGTTTGGACGATGCCGATCGCGCGGCCGCTGGCCGCGTGCGGCCAAGACGCTCGACTGCGGCGGCACGGCTCGAACCGGGCACGGCCCGAACCGGACAATGTTCGAGTCTTCCTCCCGCATCGCCCACACGTATCGCCGGCCCGTACGGGCCGGGCTTCCGCCGGCGCCGAACTTTGAGGTCGTTACTTCGCGGCGAGCTCCCGCAGGACGTAATGGAGGATGCCACCGTGGCGGAAGTACTCGGTTTCTTTCGGCGTCAGCAGCAGAACACGCGTTTCGAAGCGGACTTCGCTGCCGTCGGTTTTGCGCGCGAGGACCGTAACGATTTTGGCCGCCCCATCGTTCAGTCCGACGATATCGATGGTCTCCGAGCCGTCCAAACCGAGCGTCTGTGCGTTCTGGCCGTCCGCGAACTGCAGCGGCAACACGCCCATGCCGACCAGATTCGAGCGGTGGATGCGCTCGAAACTATCGGCGATCACCGCTTTGACGCCGAGCAGCAGGGTGCCTTTCGCCGCCCAATCGCGGCTGGAACCGGTGCCGTATTCCTTGCCGGCCAGTACGACCAAAGGCACGCTTTCGGCTTTGTAACGCATCGCGGCGTCGTAGATCGCGAGCTTTTCGCCGGAGGGGTAGTGCCGCGTGTCGCCGCCTTCCTCGCCGCCCAGCATGCGGTTCTTGATGCGGATGTTGGCGAAGGTGCCGCGGACCATGACCTCGTCGTGACCGCGACGCGAGCCGTAGCTGTTGAAATCGGCGGGCTGCACGCCGAGGGCGCGCAAATAACGTCCCGCGGGCGAATCGGCCTTGATGTTGCCGGCCGGCGAAATATGGTCGGTGGTGATGGAGTCTCCGAACGACCCGAGGATGCGTGCGCCGCGGATGTCTTCGATCGCGCCGACCTTCGTCGTCATCCCTTCGAAATAGGGCGGATGCTTGATGTACGTCGACGCGGGATCCCAAGCGTAGGCCTCGCCCACGGGCGATGCGATGGCGTTCCAACGGGCGTCGCCCGCGAACACGTCGGCGTAGGTGCGGGCGAACATCTCCGGACCGAGGGTGGCGGCGATCAAGTCGCCGATTTCCCGGTTGCTGGGCCAGATATCGCGCAGAAAAACCGGCGTTCCGTCCGAGCCCGTGCCCAAGGGCTCGCGGGTGAGATCGATCTCGACCGTGCCGGCGAGGGCGTAGGCCACGACGAGGGGCGGCGAGGCCAGATAGTTCAGTTTCACCTCCGGATGCACGCGGCCCTCGAAGTTGCGATTGCCCGATAGCACCGCGGCCACCGTCAAATCGCCCTCGGCGATATCTTTGGACACCGCGTCCGGGAGTGGCCCCGAATTGCCGATGCACGTGGTGCAGCCGTAGCCGACGACGTGGAATCCCAGCGTTTCGAGGTCGTCGAGCAGGCCGGCGCGTTTCAGATATTCGGTGACGACCCGCGATCCCGGCCCGAGCGAAGTCTTCACCCACGGCGCGCTGCACAGCCCTTTCGCCACCGCATTGCGAGCGAGCAACCCGGCGCCCAGCATCACCGCCGGGTTGGAGGTGTTGGTGCACGAGGTGATCGCCGCGATCACCACCGAACCGTCGCAGAATTCGCAGTCGCGGTCGTGCAAACGAAACTTGGCGACCGGTTTCGCCACGAGCTGTCCGGCCTGGGGCTGGGCGCCGCCTTCTTCGACGAAATCCGAAATCTGCGCAGCCGTTTTTTTCGAATCGCGGATGGCGGCGAAGCCGGAGATCGCGCTTTGGGCGTCGGCTTTGACGTCTTGAAGCAGCACCCGATCCTGCGGCCGTTTCGGCCCCGCCAACGACGGTTTGACGTCGCCGAGATCCAACCGCAGCGTCGCCGAGTAGGTCGCATGCGGGCTCGCCGCGTCGTGCCACAAACCCTGGGCTTTCGCATAGGCCTCGACCAAGGCGATCTGCGCTTCGTCGCGGCCGGAGAGGCGCAGATACGTCAGCGACTCGGCGTCGATCGGGAACATGCCGCAGGTCGCGCCGTATTCCGGGGCCATGTTGGCGATCGTCGCGCGGTCGGCGAGCGGCAATTGCTCCAGGCCGTTGCCGAAAAACTCGACGAATTTGCCGACTACGCCGTGTTTACGCAGAAGCTGGGTGACGGTGAGCACCAGATCGGTCGCGGTGGCGCCTTCGGGCATGCGGCCGGCGAGTTCGAACCCCACCACCTGCGGTATCAGCATCGACGAGGGCTGCCCGAGCATCGCGGCTTCGGCCTCGATGCCGCCCACGCCCCAGCCCAACACCCCGAGGCCGTTGATCATCGTGGTGTGGCTGTCGGTGCCGAACACCGAATCGGGGAAGGCGTAGGCATCGCCATTGATGTCGCGCGTCATCACCACGCGCGCCAAGTGCTCCAAATTGACTTGATGGACGATGCCGGTATTGGGCGGCACGACTTTGAAGTTATCGAGCGCGTTCTGTCCCCAGCGCAGAAAACCGTAGCGTTCCCGGTTGCGCTGGAATTCGATTTTGCCGTTGAGATCGAGCGCTTCGGGCGTACCGAAGGCGTCCACTTGCACCGAGTGGTCGATCACCAATTCCGAAGGAATCAGCGGGTTGATGCGCTTCGGATCGCCGCCCAGCGCCCGCATCGCGTCGCGCATCGCCGCCAGATCGACCACGCAGGGCACGCCGGTGAAGTCCTGCAGCACCACGCGCGCCGGCATGAAGGCGATTTCGGTCTCTTTCGCGTCCGTCGGATTCCAGCGCGCCACCGCTTCGATGTGCTCCGGCAGCACGGAGATGCCATCCTCGTGCCGCAGCAGATTCTCCAACAGGATTTTCATCGAGTAGGGCAGGCGGGCGAGGGTACCGAATCGCGCTTCCAACCGGGGCAAACTGAAATACGCATAGGAGCGACCGCCGATCTCCAAACGCGTGCGAGTGCCGAAGGTGTCGTGACTGGTGTGCATGGCAGGCTCCGAAGGCAGGCAAGGTCCGATTATCCCGTCATCGAACGACGAAACGGGCGGGTCGCCGGGCTGCCGGTCGAGCGGCCTTCAGGCCGCTTCTCAACGATCGTGCGACAACGCGAGCGGCCTGAAGTCCTCTGGCTCACGTTCGACTGGAGTATGCATAGAAAAGTATGTATGATTTCGCCATACCGAGCCCGACAGGAGTCGCCGATGGAAGCCACCGTCGCCGAACGCGGACAAATCACGTTGCCGAAGGCCGTGCGCGACGCGCTCGGGCTGACCAAGGGCAGCGTGCTCAAGGTCGAACTGGAAGGCAGCCGCATCGTGCTGCGTAAATCGGTGGACGACGCCGTGTCCCGCGCCCGCGGCCGGTTCCGGCTCGACGGTTTCGAGTCCACCGACGACGCCGTCCAAGCCGTGCGCGGCATCGAAGACGAGGCGCCGACGCCGTGATCGCCGTCGATTCGGCCGTGATGATCGATTTGCTGACCGACGGCCCGCACGCCGACGCCGCGGAAGCCTGCTTGCGCCAGTGTCTCAGCGCCGGGCCGGTGGTGGTCTGCGACGTGGCCCTGGCCGAGATCTGCGGCGCGCTCAGCGACGGTGCCGAGGCGATGGCTGTGTTGGAGGAAATGAGCATCCGTTTCAGCGCGCTGGAGGCGAAATCCGCCCTCCGCGCAGGCGAGATGCACCGCCGCCACCGCCAGCGGACAGCCGCGCCCGGTGCGGTCCCACGCGCCGCGCCCGATTTTCTGATCGGCGCCCATGCCCTACTACAGTGCAAGGGACTGATCACCCGCGACGACCGATTCTTTCGCGATTACTTCAAGGGGCTCAAGCTGATCGTTCCGGCCGCTTGAATACCGACCCCAATTCCATATCCACTCCACACCTCAATGACGCACGCCACAGGAGTTTTCCCCATGCTCGCCGCCTATCGCCAACACGTCGCCGAACGCGCCGCTCTCGGCATTCCGCCGCTGCCGTTGACTGCGCAGCAGACCGCCGAGGTCATCGAGTTGCTGAAAGCGCCGCCGGCGGCCGAGGGAAGCGTCCTGGTCGATCTGATCGAAAACCGCGTGCCGGCCGGCGTCGACGACGCCGCGAAAGTGAAGGCGTCGTACCTCGCCGCCGTCGCTTTCGGCAAAGAAAGCTGCCCGCTGATTTCCCGCGAGCGCGCCACCGAATTGCTCGGCACGATGCTGGGCGGCTACAACATCCACCCGCTGGTGGAACTGCTGGACGATTCTCTCGTCGGCACGATCGCCGCCGATGCGTTGAAGCACACGCTATTGATGTTCGACGCGTTCCACGATGTGGAAGAGAAGGCCAGAGCCGGCAACGCCAACGCGAAGGCCGTGTTGCAGAGCTGGGCCGATGCCGAATGGTTCACCAGCAAACCGGAAGTGCCGGCGTCGATGACCATCACGGTCTTCAAAGTGCCCGGCGAAACCAATACCGACGACCTCTCGCCCGCGCCCGACGCGACCACGCGCCCGGACATCCCGATGCACGCGCTGGCGATGCTGAAGAACAAGCGCGAATTCGCGCCGTTCGTGCCGGAAGAAGACGGCAAGCGCGGTCCGATCCAACAGATTCTCGATCTCAAAAACAAGGGCCATCTGATCGCCTACGTCGGCGACGTGGTCGGCACCGGTTCCAGCCGCAAATCCGCAACGAATAGCGTGCTTTGGTGGACCGGCGAAGATATTCCGTACATCCCGAACAAGCGTTTCGGCGGTGTGTGTCTGGGCTCCAAGATCGCGCCGATCTTCTACAACACGATGGAAGACGCTGGCGCGCTGCCGATCGAACTCGACGTGTCGAAGATGGATATGGGCGATGTGGTCGAACTGCGTCCGTACGAAGGCAAGGCGCTGAAGAACGGCGAAGTGATCGCCGAATTCCAGGTGAAGTCGGATGTGCTGTTCGATGAAGTGCGCGCGGGCGGCCGCATTCCGTTGATCGTCGGCCGCGGTTTGACCGCGAAAGCGCGCGAATCGCTGGGACTGCCGGTTTCGACCTTGTTCCGTCTGCCGCAGCAACCCGCCGATACCGGCAAGGGCTTCTCGCTGGCGCAGAAGATGGTCGGCCGCGCGTGCGGCTTGCCGGAAGGCCAAGGCATTCGTCCGGGCGCGTACTGCGAGCCGCGGATGACCTCGGTGGGTTCGCAGGACACCACCGGCCCGATGACCCGCGACGAATTGAAAGACTTGGCGTGTCTGGGCTTCTCCGCGGATCTGGTGATGCAGTCGTTCTGCCACACCGCGGCCTATCCGAAGCCGGTGGACGTGAAGACGCATCACACGCTGCCCGAATTCATCTCGACCCGCGGCGGCATTTCGCTGCGCCCGGGCGATGGCGTGATCCATTCGTGGCTCAACCGCATGCTGCTGCCCGATACCGTCGGCACCGGCGGCGATTCACATCCGCGCGTCCCGATCGGCATTTCCTTCCCCGCCGGATCGGGTCTGGTGGCATTCGCGGCCGCCACCGGTGTCATGCCGCTCGACATGCCGGAGTCGGTGCTGGTGCGTTTCAAGGGAACCATGCAGCCGGGCATCACCTTGCGCGACCTGGTACACGCGATCCCCTACTACGCCATCCAGCAGGGCTTGCTGACGGTCGCCAAGAAGGGCAAGAAAAATGTCTTCTCGGGCCGCATCCTCGAGATCGAGGGTCTCGAGAACCTTACCGTCG